>JABRVX010000045.1 GCA_039961735.1 Fimbriimonadia bacterium | reverse complement strand
GGTGTGGGGGCCGGGGCTTTCGGGGCGATCTTGGGTTTGGGTGGCGGGATCATCATGGTGCCTGTGCTGACGCAGGCTCTCTCCGTGCCGATGGACAAGGCTGTTGCCGCCAGCCTGCTCGGCATCATCGCCACTTCGGCGGCTTCGTCCGTGGAGTATCTATCGCAGAAGCGGACCGATCTCGATCTGGCGAGTCGGCTCCTGCTCAGCTCCGTCGTCGGGGCGGTCGCAGGGACTTTTGTCGGCAAGCCCCTATTCGGGTCCGAGGAGGGCAGAAGGGTGACCGCGGGTTTGTTCGCCGCTGTTACGCTCATCGTTGCGTGGCTGATGTTTCGTAATCGGCAACAGGAAACGGATGACGACCGGCAAACCAAACATGTCGTTCCCCCGAGGGCCCACGTCGCTGTGTTCGGCGGAGGCGTGCTATCTACCCTTCTCGGCATTGGCGGCGGGGCGATCAACGTTCCGACAATCGCACTCGCGGTGGGTGCACCGATGAAGGTGGCAGCTGCGACCAGCTCGTACATGATCGGTGTCACCGCTGCTTCGGGTGTAGCAATCTATGCGTGGGCGGGCATGGTGGATCCGACCATCGCCGGACCTTCGGCGCTCGGACTCCTCGTCGGCGCGCAACTGGGCGCGAGGACCGCGAAGTTCGTGAGCGGCAAGAACCTGCGCGCGCTCTTCTCGCTCGTGCTACTATACATGGCTTATATGATGGCAAGGAGGGCCATTCTTGGATAGAGACGCGACCTGGTGCAAGGGTGTCTTGGTGATAGGATTGACTGCATCCACCATGGCACTGCTGGCGGGCGGGTTGCTATACGCGGTAAGCAGTGCAGCGGCAGGTTGGGTGGCCTCCGTGGGAGTGTGGACGCTGATTGGCACTCCGCTGGTCGCGTTGATCTTGTCGGGAGCCGTCCAGGGTAGCGCGGCATTGATTCGAAGCGTTGCGGTAGTCGCCTTGATCGCCCTCGCCGTGGTAGCAGAGGTGATGCGCTGATGATGCAGCCCCCCGCCAAGATCAACCTCACGCTGGACATCGGGCCTCTGGGAGGGGATGGATACCACGCAATCGATACGATCTTCCAAGCCGTAGACCTGCGGGACGATCTCGTCGTGGACCTCTCCGGCGGGCCGGTACTGCCCGAGGACAACCTGGTGACGCGCGCGCTACGGCGGCTGGACGCGGAAGCTCCGTGGTCGGTTCGACTGAAGAAGCGCATCCCTGAGCGAGCGGGCCTCGGGGGAGGAAGCTCGGACTGCGCTGCGGCGCTACTCGCAGGCGCCCGGCTCTTGGACGTGCCCGTCACCCGCCTCGCGCGTCACGCCGCGTGTCTCGGCAGCGATGTGGCCTTCTTCCTGGTCGGGGGCGCTGCAAGGGGTCGTGGACGAGGCGAGCATCTCACCCCGCTGCCAGACCTGCCGCCGATATGGTTCTGCCTGGCAAAGCCGTCGCACGGCGTGCCTACGCCGGAGGCGTTTGGGCTATTGGACAAAGACGCGTGTACGATGGGCGCGGCTACGGAGCGACTCGCGCAAGCGTGGGCGGGGATCACCTCGCCGGAGATCCTTGCTCCACTGCTGGCTAACGACTTCGAGCCGGTTGTACGGCGCGCGTACCCCGAAGTGGATGCGCTGATGGACGAGGTGAGACAACGCGGCGCGCTCGGCGCCGTGCTGTGCGGAAGCGGCTCGGCAATTGCGGCCCTGACCACAGACGAAGAGCAGGCACGGCGGATGGCCGAGGCGCTCGAAGCGGAGGGCTACTGGGCCCGTGCCGTTCGCACGTTGCGTCGGGACGAATGGCCTTAGTACCCGGCTCCGTCGGGGCGGTTTTGCTCGCTGGAGGTCGCTGCCCCCCAGACCTAGCCGCTGCAGCGGGAGTGGAGTGCCGGGCGCTACTGCCCTTTCGCGGGCGCCCGATGGCCGAGTGGGTGCTGGAGGCCGTGCGCGCGGCACCTTCGATCGGGCGGATCGTGGCAGTCGGTGACCTGCCACAGACTCTGGGCTGCACGATAGCCCCGGGGGGACGAACGATTCTCGAGAGCATTCGAAATGGCACCGAAGCGTTGGGTGGCGACAGCTTCCTCCTCGTTTCCGCGGACATACCCTTCCTCACGCCAGACGCGGTGGAGGATGTCTGCCGGAAGTCGGTGGAGTCCGGCGCATGGTTCTGCTACTCCATCATCCCGATGTCGGCGTGCGAGGCGGCATTCCCAGGGGTCAAGAGGACCGCGGTTCGGATCCGCGAGGGGTACTTCACCGGCGGCAACATCACCTACTTGCACCGGCAGTTCTTGGAAGAGAACTGGGCGAGAGTGGAAGCCGCCCACGCCGCGCGCAAGAGCCCGCTGCGGCTCGCAGCCATGCTCGGACCGGGCATGACCCTTCGCCTGCTCATTGGCTGGCTGGCTCCGAGCACCTTGTCGCTGGGGTACCTGGAGAAAAAGGCGAGCCGGATGCTCGGCGCCCCCGTGAAGGCGATTATCACCGAGCACGCGTCGGTAGGCACCGATATCGACTCGATCGAACACTGGCAGGCGTTTTCTCGGGCTGATGCATAATAGGGCTGCAGGATAGCGGGCGTCCGCTGGCGAAAACGCAGATCGGTTGCCGCTGGCGACCTCAACAGGGAGGTGTGTAATGATTCTGGGAACGGTCTTCCATGTGGCGACGGCATGCGTGATCGCCACCTCAGCGGCCGGTGTAGGCGGCGGGCAGGTTGTCCAACGCTCACGCGAGGCCCTCACGAGTTCGAACACGCTTTTCGGCCCCACTGGGCTGATCAACGTTCCTACGGCTTACGTAACACAGCACGGCAAGGTGCAATTCAGCACATCGTTCGGTGAGGACATCCGCGGGCCGGCTGCGAACTACGGCATCACCCCTGGCGTGGAGATCGGCGGTGCCTTCATTGACCGAGAGGGCCGAAAGAACAAAGGCGTCGCGAACGCCAAGGTCAACATCATCCCAGCCAACTTCGACTTCTTCGAAGTCGGGGTCGGAGTGATAGACGCGGCGGACGCGATCACTCGCTCCTACTATGTGATCGGCTCAGCGGACTTCGCCATCCCGCGCGCCGTGGAGGACAGAGCCATCGGCTTCCGCCTTCACTTCGGCGCAGGTACGGGCATGTTCGAGGACGAGTTCATCTTCGGTGGTGAACTGCAGCTCGATCCGAAGTTCAGCGTCATCGGCGAGTACGATGCGAAGGACTTCAACGGGGTGCTCCGCTACTCGCACGACCGGAACTTCCGCGTGCAAGGCGGCGTGCAGGGAGCAGAGATCTTCTTCGGCGCAACGTATCTGCTGGAGTTCTAGATCGGCGCTCGGCCCGAGGCGGGTCCGGCGGGGAGAAGACCACTTCCATCCGATGGCGAGGCAGGGTCAGTGGTTTCCGCCATGCTGAGCCTGTCGAAGCTAACGTCATGCTGAGCCTGTCGAAGCTAACGTCATGCTGAGCCTGTCGAAGCTAACGTCATGCTGAGCCTGTCGAAGCTAACGTCATGCTGAGCCTGTCGAAGCATGACGGTCTACCGCCGTGCCCGGTACCGTCATGCTGAGCTTGTCGAAGCATGGCGGTCTACCGCCGCGTTGTCGGATAAATGCAATGAAGTCACCTGCAGTGTACATCCTGAGATGCATAGACGGCCGGTTCTACACGGGAGTCACGGCTCAGGCCGAGGTGCGGCTCGGCGCGAACCACGCCGGTGCGGGCGGAGAGTTCACCCGGAAGTACGGACCGTGCGAGTGTGTGTGGGTGGGGCACTTCGGGACCATGGCGGAAGCGATCACCGCTGAGAAACAGATCAAGGGCTGGCGACGGGAGAAGAAGCTGGCCCTGATTGAAGGGCGCCTGGAGGACCTCCCCGCGTTGTCTAGGTCCTACAGCAAGAGGGAGCGGGGATCGGTGTCATGCTTCGACAGGCTCAGCATGACGGGATGGAGGCGTGTGGGTGGGCGTGCTTCGCCGAGATACGCGTTCGGCCGCAAGACCAATCGTGCGAAGGCCAGCCGCGCCCGGTACCGTCATGCTGAGCCTGTCGAAGCTAACGTCATGCTGAGCCTGTCGAAGCATGACGGTCTACCGCCACGCCCGTTGGTGGGGTTCGCGGACGGTGGGGGCGTAGGAGAACATGGCGGGTCGCCCCGGCAGGGAGGCGGGGATCGGTGTCATGCTTCGACAGGCTCAGCATGACGGACCCGGGCCGGGTCCGCAGGACGACGGAATTACGGCAACCGGCCCTCCAGCCCGTGAATGCGGCTTGGCCTCAAGACAATACGGGAAGCTCCATGCGCAGCGTCTCATCGGAGCAATCCGACCACCGATCCGGTTCGCCGACGAGCCGAATCACGGTAATGTGGGAAGCTCCATGCGCAGCGTCTCATCGGAGCAATCCGCCACCGATCCGGTTCGCCGACGAGCCGAATCACGGTAATGCGGGAAGCTCCATGCGCAGCGTCTCATCGGAGCAATCCGATCGCCAATCTGGGTCGCCAACGCCCCGACTCAAGGCAATGCGGGAAGCTCCACGCGAACCGACTCGCCGCGCTCGGCGGACTTCATAGCGGCCTCGATGCAGGCGACGCCGATGCGCACCTCCTCTGGCTTCACGAGCAGCTCGGTGCCCTCGTTCAGGTGGGCCGACACGTTTCGGTAGAGCGCGTTCCAGTCGTCCTTCTCCATCTCGACCTTCAGCGACCCGAGCACGCCGTTCATCTCGACCTGCGCGGTCGCGGTGTCCCAATCCGGCAGGTGCAGTGCTCCCTTCTCCCCTCTCACCAGCCATCGGGACCGCTGTGTGCGGCTGATGCATCCGACGTCGATGCACGCGGTGACGCCGTTGTCGAAGAGCACCATCACGCTGTTCTGTGTGTCCACATCCACGTCCATCCACACCCGATGGGCGCGGCTGGCGAAGACGGAAGTGGGTAGCGACGGCAGGTTCATCTGGACGACCTGGTCGAAGAGGTGCGCTCCCCAGTCGTACAGCATTCCTCCGCCTGCCGCACGGGATCCGCGCCAGCCCGAAGGCTTCCACCAACCGTTGACGGAGCTGTCTACGTGGAACACGTCGCCGAGCAGGCCCGAAGAGACCACCTTTCGGACGGTCAGATAGTCATGGTCCCATCGCCGGTTCTGGTACACGGAGAGCATTCTGCCCGCCTCGCGCGCGGCAGCGATCATTGCGTCTGCCTCGGCAACGTCGAGGCACATGACCTTCTCGGTAAGCACGTGCTTGCCCGCCTTGCTGGCAGCTATGGACATCGGGGCGTGGGTGTCGTGCGGGGTCACGAGGATCACCATGTCTACACCCGGATCGGCGAGCACCGCCTCGTAAGTGTCGTGGACCGTAACTTCGGGCAGTTCCTGCCGGGCAATCTCTCGGCGCTCGGGGTCTATGTCGTACACGGCGGCCAGGTGCAGCCCGGGGGTGTCCATTACCTGCTTGGCGTGGTGCAGGCCCATAGCGAATCGGCCGCCGAAGCCGACGACGGCGCATCCAATGCTCATCGAGTTCCTCCTCGAACTTGGGGGTATTCGCGGGACTAGCTTCGTTTCGGACTAGGCCTTTCCTTGCCACGTGGAGGAGGACGGACCCTAGGATCGCGAATCTCCTGGGCTGATCCCCGAAGCCGCGTGAACGGCACGGGTGCGGAGGTTCGAAGATGCACATCGTCGCCGCGTTGCTCGCCACCCTTCTTTCACTACCGAGCACACCGCCTAGTCCTGCTCAGACCATCGAGCCGCACCCCGGCATGTTGCGATATCCCGCCGTGAGCGCGAAGCACGTTGCGTTCGTGTATGCGAACAACCTGTGGATCGTGCCTCGCGAGGGGGGCACCGCGATGCCGGTGGCGATGCCGCAAGGCTCGGTGACGCAGCCGCGGTTCCGTCCCGACGGAACGGCGATAGCGTTCGGCGCGAACTACGACGGCAACCTGGACATTTACACGCTTCCCATAGGAGGAGGCATCCCCTTCCGGGTGACCTATCACCCCGCAGGCGAGCAGCCGATGCAGTGGACTCGACAGGGCAAGCTTCTGTTCGCCGCGGGCGGAATGCATCCACACCCCCGAAGCACGCAGCTTTGGCAGGTTTCAGAGAGGGGTGGCTTGCCCGAGGCGCTGCCGATTCCTTATGGGACCAACGGCAGCCTCAGCGACGATGGGGAGTGGCTCGCCTACACGCCGCACTCCACAGATCGCATGAGCTGGAAGCGCTACCGCGGCGGCATGGCCACCGACATCGTGCTGTTCAACCTGAAGACGAAGCAGGCGAAGCGCATCACCGACTGGGAAGGCACGGACACCCTTCCCATGTGGCACGGGCGGATGGTCTACTACCTCAGCGACCAAGGGGCCGAGCACCGCCTGAACATCTGGTCTTATGACACGCGCACGGGAGAGCGTAGGCAGGTGACCAAGTTCGCCGACTTCGACGTGCGCTGGCCGAGCATGGGGCCCGGTCCCGATGGAGGCGGGGAGATCGCGTTCCAGAGCGGAACCGACATCCACCTGCTGGACCTGCGGACCGGGCAGAGCCGAGTGGTGCGAGTGCAGGTTCCTGGAGCACGCCCGACTCTGCGTCCTCGCACCGTGAATGCCGCTGGATACATCGCGAGCTGGTCCCTATCGCCCTCGGCAAAACGAGCGGTTGTCGAAGCGCGAGGAGACATCTGGACGCTGCCAGCGAAGGAGGGCTCGCCGCGCAACCTTACGCGGAGCAGCGGCGTGGCAGAGCGCGATCCGGCCTGGAGCCCCGATGGTCGCTGGATATCCTATTTCTCCGATGCAACCGGCGAGTACGAGCTGTACATCACGGAGTCGGACGGCAAGGGCGAGACCAAGCAGCTCACCCACGATGGCAAGTTGTACCGCTACTTCCACCGATGGTCACCGGACTCGAAGCACCTCGCGTTTGCCGACAACTCGGGCACCATCTACATCCTCACCGTCGAGACCGGAGTGGTCAAGCAGGTGGACACCGACCCGTGGGCGGCCATCGGGACCGTCAACTGGTCTCACGATAGCCGGTGGCTCGTCTACGATAAGACCGAGCAGCGCTCCACGATGTCCGCGATCTGGCTGTACGACGTGGAAGAGGGGGCTCGGCACAAGCTCACCTCGGGAATGCACTCCGACTCCGGGCCCGTGTTCGACCGCAAGGGGGACTTCTTGTTCTTCGCCTCGAACCGCTCGTTCCGGCCGACCTACGACGACATGGGTGCGACGTGGATATATCGGGGCACGCAGCAACTCTTCGCCGTGCCGCTTCGCAAAGACGTGAAGCGGCCCTGGCCGCTGAAGAGCGACGAAGAGAGCGTAAAGAAAGAGGAGCCCAAGAAGGAAGAGCCCGCGAAGGACAAGCCCAAACCCCCGAGCGAGGCGGCAACCGATGACGGGGTCAGCGGCACTTGGACCGGCACGGTCAGGGGACCCAGCCCCATCCCGCCGGAGGGTTTGCCGCTCACGATGGTTCTGAAGCTAGAGCCCGATGGCAAGGTGACAGGCACCGTAGAGGCGATGGGCCAGTCGGCGCAGATCACCGAAGGCAGCTACGACAAGGCCACCAAGCAGCTTAGCCTCACGGTGGAGTGGCCTGGTGGAAGCGCGACGATCTCCGGGAGGGTCGAAGACGGCACGCTGACGGCGACCGCCACCGTCGAAGGGCTTTCGTTCACGGTCGAGGCAAAGCGCTCGGCTCCTGCCAAAGGCGACGAGACGAAGCCGGAGGACAAGAAGCCCGAAGAGGCTGCAAAAAAGGTGGAGATCGATATCGAGGGCTTCGAGGGCAGGGCCATCGAGCTACCCATCCCACCAGGACGGTTCGGTAGGTTGGGCGTGAACGACAAGGGAGCGCTGTTGTTCGTGCGCTTCGGGACGCCTGGCTCCGGCGAGGGCTCGGGCATCAAGTTGTTGGACCTGAACGACGACAAGCGAGAAGAGAAGAGCGTCGCGACCGGCGCTAACGACTTCGACCTGTCGGCCGACGGGAAGAAGATCCTCGTGATGCGTGGTGCGAGCGCTTCGATTCAGGACGCTTCGGCCGGTGCGACTGGCGATGCAGTAGTGACCGCGGGCATGAGCGTGCAGATCGAGCCGCGCGAAGAGTGGAAACAGATCTTCACCGATGCATGGCGCATCATGCGCGAGTTCTTCTATGACCCCGGGATGCACGGCGTGGACTGGGCAGCACAGCGTGAGCGCTACGCTGCGATGCTTCCAGACTGCGTGTCGCGCGAGGACCTGAACTTCGTGATTGCGGAGATGATAGCGGAGCTGAACGTCGGGCACGCAGGCGTCGGCGGCGGTGATACGGAGGGAGGCCCCTCGGTTCCAGTAGGCCTGCTCGGCGTGGACTTCGCACTAGAGAACGGCGCCTACCGGATAAGTCGCATCTACCGCGGAGCTCCGTGGGATACCGACTCACGCGGCCCGTTGGACGGCTTGGACGTCGAGGAGGGTGACTATCTGCTCGCCGTCAATGGCGTGCCGGTGGATGTCGCGAAGGCACCGTGGGCCGCTTTCGCGGGGACAGCGGGTCGGACGATAGGCATCACGGTAAGTGAGAACCCCACGAAGGACGAAAAAGCTCGTGAGGTGCTCGTGAGGCCCACCTCATCGGAAGGTGGGTTGCGCTACCGGGACTGGGTGGAGCGCAACCGCAAGTATGTGGAGGAAAAGACGGGCGGGCGCGTGGGGTACGTGTACGTGCCCGACACTGGTCAGAACGGTCAGACCGAACTCTACCGCCAGTTCCTCATGCAGTTCACCAAGGACGCGCTGATCATAGACGAGCGCTGGAACGGCGGAGGGCAAATCCCCAACCGCTTCATCGAGCTGCTGAACCGTCCGGTAATCAGCTACTGGGCTCGTCGTCACGGCAACGATTGGGTCACCCCTTCGCCAGCGCACTTCGGACCGAAGTGCATGTTGATCAACGGCCTGTCCGGCTCCGGAGGCGATGCCTTCCCCGCGTTCTTCCGACAAGCGGGGCTGGGCAAGCTGATCGGGATGCGCACGTGGGGCGGCTTGGTCGGTCTGAGCGGCAACCCATCGTTCATTGACGGCGGCAGCATGTCCGTTCCCACGTTCGGATACTTCGAGCCGGACGGAACTTGGGGCATCGAGGGGCACGGCGTGGACCCGGACATCGAGGTGTGGGACGATCCTTCTGTTCTGATGACCGGTGCGGATCCACAGCTCGATGCCGCCATCGCGCTGATGCTGGAGGAACTGCGGACGAAGCCCTACGTGAAGCCCGCCAAGCCCGCGTATCCGATCCGTAGTGGCATGGGCATCAAGGAAGAGGATAAGTAGCGCTACTTCGGCTCGCGAAGTAGTGGGCTTGCCGGTGGCCGCGGTCGCTAGCGCGGCTCCGGCGAGGCGGCCAATGTGCTCATCAGACGACGGCGGAATCGGCGATAGCGGTCACCCTCCGGATCGCAGTGCACACGGTTGGTAAGGAGCACCGCTGCGGGACCACGATCGGGGTTGATGAGCATGGCGGTACCGGTGAAGCCACTGTGCCCGATGGCCGACGCTCCGAACATCTGCACGTCGGGAAGTAGGGGGTTCCCGTGTGTAAAGAAACCTACAGATTGATTCCCTAACCCCTCGATCACGTTGCGGACTAGGTTGTCCATGCCGCCCCGCGATGCCAGGACCGGGTGCGGTGCGCCGGGAAGCAGCGCTTCGGCGAATGAGGCGATATCGGCAAGGGTCGCAAACAGCCCGGCATGACCAGCGACACCTCCGAGCGCGGTGGCGTTTGCGTCGTGCGGCACTCCGCACAGCGTTTGGCCCTCTCGCCAGGTGCAATTCGACGTTGGCGCGGCCGACTGCGTGTTCGGGGGCAGGAACCCTGTTCGCGCCATGCCCAGCGGCTCGAACACCAGTCGGCGACACAGGCAAGACAAAGGCTCGCCCCCGGCACGTTCCAGAATGACCCCGAGAAGGATGTAGCCTATGTCGCTGTAGTTGTAGCCCAAGCCCGGAAGTCGCTCTAGGGGAATGTGGAAGGCTGCGCGCAGCGGGTCGTCGGCTTCGTACAGCGGCTTCCAGGCCGGGAGCCCCCCCGTGTGGGTTGCCAGGTGAAAGACGGAGGCGGTGCCGAGGTGCCGGCACTCGGGCAGCCAGTCGGAGACTGGGTCGGTGAGGGCGAGGCGCCCCATCTCGACGAGGCGCAGCAGCGCGACAGCGGTCGCCACGGGTTTCGTGAGCGAAGCGAGGTCGAACAAAGTGTCGGCAGACGCCTCTCCGAAGTACCACTCGGTGCGCTCGGCCTGACCGTTCTTTGCGGGTCTGCTGAGCGAACAGGCAGCGGCGGAGAAGACGCCTTGTTCGAGGCCTTCACGTAGGATTGCCTCGACTCGTTCGCCCGTCACCGTTCCGTACCGAATACTTCCCGCAGAGCGGTGAGTTTCTTCTCGGAAGTCCCCTCGTTCGTCAGGCCGCCATAAGAGAAGAGACTGACACCAGCGGCGCCCAACTGTCGTGCGATGCGGATCCGCTTGACGTTCTCCTCGGGCTCGAGCCTCCAGGCGCCGATGCCCATCCAGACCTGGGTAGTACCTGCCTGTCGCATCGCTTCCTCGGCGAGCTCGCGATACGTTGCCTCGTCCACTGCATAGTTCATAGGCAGCACGGCGTCCAGCCAGCCTTCCTTGCACCAGCGGGGCCAGTCCTGGAACTTGGTATCGCGAGCCCTCTTCACATCTACCCAGACGGCCGCCGTCAGCGCAACGCCGGTTTTCGAGAGGTCATCTCGGATGTCGCGGACGAGCGCGGATATCTGCTCCCTTCGCCAATCCGTCCACTGCGTGGCGAAGCGCTTGGGGGTGTCAGGGACGGCGATCCCCTTTGCGGCATCGCCGAGGTATTGCTTGAAGCGTTCGATGCATCCGGGGCAGTAGCAGTAGTGCTCGTTCGGATAACGGATGTAGTCTAGGTGGATACCGTCTAGTCGGTAGCGGGCGACCAGGTCCCTGATCACCGAGCGGATGTGCGCTCTCACCTCGGGGTCGGACGGGCACGTATAGGCACCCTCGACACGGCCCGAGGTCTTCGGGCGCACGCCGTCCGAATCCATTGCTAGCCACTCCGGCTTTGCGTTCACCAAGTGCGAGGGGTCCAGAGGCAGCTTATTGCCGCTCCACACGTAGTTCACGTTCACCCACGCGTGAACGCTCAGTCCGTTCTTGCCCGCGGCATCCAGAACCGCGGCTAGCGGGTCGAAGTTGCTCGATTGGGCGGCCAGATCTTCGGCTCTCGGTTCGGTGCCACCGAGGAAGTAGGAATCTCCTCGGCCCCGCACCTGAACGAGTAGGGTGTTGAACCCGGTATCCACAGCGCGCCGAACGAGATTGGTGACCTTCGCCGGGCTGGTGATGCTCGTTCGGACTACCCAGAGCGCGCGGACCTCCTTGCTGCTTGCGTTTGCGGCTCCTGCGTCCGCGTCTTTGCCCGCACCGACGCACAACAAGGCCATCGCCAGGCCGATTATCCCCCGTGTCCAGAGTCTTCGTGACGATTGATCTTCGTTTCGCAAATGAACTTCACTCCGTGAGGACGCCTCGGCCCTTGGCCGAGAATTCGAGTGTGCGGTGCTTTGCCGCGCCGCACTTCTTGCCATTATGGCGCTGTGGGAGGGGGACGTGTCGGAAGTCCAGGTGCTGGAAAGCGGCATCCAGATCGTGGTGTTCGAGCTTGCGGGCGAATTGTTCGGTGTGGACATCTTTCGCGTGCAGGAGATCATACGCAATCGGGACGTAACACCCGTCCCGAAAGCACCCGATCACGTGAAGGGCCTGATCAACTTGCGGGGTCAGACCATTCCCATCGTCGACCTAAGTTGGCGTCTCGGCTTGGGGCCGAACACGCCGAGCGACGCCACGAGAATCATCGTGGTTGACGCGTGTGACGGGCACGTCGGGCTTCTGGTGGACGCGGTGACCGAGGTGCTCACGGTGCCCAAGGAGATGATCGAGGAAGCGCCCAAGCTGGCAACCGGCGACAGCAGTAGCCATGTGCTTGCCATCGCACGGAAGGAGAGATCGCTCATCAGCCTCCTGGACGTGGACCGGGCACTCGCCACGAGTAGCAGCTAACCGCTCCGATGGTCCCGAATCCAGACACGGCCCAGTACCTCGATCTCTTCCTCGAGGAGTGCGCTGAGCAGATTGCAGTCCTGGAGCGAGAGATCCTTGCTCTGGAGCAGGACCCGTGCCCGGAGCGAATCCAGGCCATGTTTCGCGCCGCGCATACTGTGAAGGGCTCTTCGCGCGCGATGGGCTTCCAGAACCTCGCGGAGCTGACCCACGAGATGGAGAACGTGCTGGACCGGGTACGGGGAGGTGCGCTACCCTTCACCCACGACATCGCCGACGTGCTGCTGCATTGCTTGGACGCCCTCAAGCTGATGCACGAGTCAATCTCCTCCGGCTCGGGAGATGGCGTGGCGACGGACGAAGTGCTCGCTGCGCTGCGCGCCTGCGCGGCTGGAGAGGCCTCGGTTCCTTCGTCGGAAGCTGCGTTCACCGTAACGGTCGTGCTCCGGGACGATTGTGAGATGCCGTACCTGCGAGCGTTCTTGTGCATCACCGTTTTGGGCGAGATGGGAACCGTGCTCGGCACCACGCCCGCCGAGGAGGAGATGGAGCAGGAGCGGTTTGGCGGACGGTTCTCCGTGAACCTTCGCACGGAAAGGACTGCAGAGGAAGTACGCGCCAAGCTAGGAGCGGTACCCGGAGTAGCGGATGTGAGTGTGATCACTGCCTCACCCTTGTCGCCGAAACCCACACCCGCCCCTCCAGCGCCCGCTGACCGACTGCGTCAGGAGATCTCGAGCACGGTGCGTGTGGACGTAGGCAAGTTGGACGCGCTGATTAACCTCGCCGGGGAGCTGGTGGTAGAGCGGTCCCGCCTGGGAAGCCTCGGCCGGTCGGTTGCCGCTCGGTATGGTCGAGACCCAGAGGTCGAGTCGCTGGTCGAGGTGGTGGACAGGTTCGGACGCATTACCGAGGCACTGCAAGAGCAGGTGACGAAGGCGCGGATGCTGCCGATTGGCACCGTGTTTCAGAGGCTGCCACGGGCGGTTCGTGACATAGCACGCAAGACCGGCAAGCGGGTCTCGCTCACCCTAGATGGGGAGGAGACCGAAGTGGACCGATCTGTCATCGAGGCCATCGGTGACCCGTTACTTCACTTGGTCCGGAACAGCGTAGACCACGGGATCGAGCCGCCAGAGCAGCGCAGGGCTGCGGGCAAGCCCGAGACAGGCACCATCCGCGTCTCAGCGCGCCACGAGTGCGGCCACATCATTGTGGACATTGCAGATGACGGGGCGGGCATTGATGCGGAAAAACTCAGAGGTAGGTGCGTGGAGGCAGGAATCCTGACGCCGGATGCAGCCGAGCGGCTGTCCCATGCCGAGGCTTGTCGGCTCGTGTTCCAGAGTGGCGTGAGCACTGCGGAGGCGGTCAGTGAGGTTTCTGGACGCGGAGTCGGAATGGACATCGTTCGGAACAACTTACAGCAGTTGGGGGGGGTCATCGCAGTCGACTCGGTTTCTGGCCTTGGAACGACCTTCACTCTGCACCTGCCGTTGACACTAGCAATCGCGCGGGGTCTTTTGGTGATGGTGGGCCCGACGGTGTTCGTGATTCCAGTGCGAAACGTGGTGGAGACGGTGCGCCCGGCTTCCGCCGAAGTGCATCGGGTGCAGGGCAATTGGGTCCTGCACCATCGGGGCCTGACGGTGCCGTTGGTATCGGCGGCAGATTTGCTGGGGCTGGACAAGGGTGTGGATGGCGCCGCGGGCCGTAAGCCCGTGCAGGGTGCAGAAGTCGTGGTTCTTGGTACAGCAGAGCAGAGGTTCGGACTGATCGTGGACCGAGCTCTGGGTGACGAGGACGTGGTCATCAAACCGCTGGGTGCGTTAATCGGGAGGACCTCGGGTGTTGCCGGTGCGACGATACTGGGAGACGGCAGTGTCGGACTCATCTTAGATGTTGCCGGTCTAGCGAAAGAAGTTCTTGGGGGCTAAATGGGATTCAACATAGACAAAGAGGCACTTCGACTTCATGTGAACCGGTGCGTGGGCGACCTCCCAGCGCTGCCCGAGGTGGTGGCACGCGTGTTGGAGCTGACGGACAGCAAGACGAGTACTGCGGGCGACCTCGAACGCGCCATCAGCACCGATCAGGCGCTGGCCGGCAAGATCCTCAGGGTGGTCAACTCGGCATTCTACGGGGCTGCAGGCAAGGTTTCCACCATTAGCCATGCAGTGATGGTTCTGGGCGTGAAGCAGCTCCGGAACCTGACCCTCAGTGTGGCCGCCATGAGCCTCGTCAAGGCGCGCATGCCTCACATGGCCGAGCATCAGAAGCAGTTCTGGCGCCACTCGCTCGGAACCGGTGCGGGAGCCGCCGCCATTGCCCGAAAGCTCGACTTGGGTCGCGACATGATGGACGAAGCGTTCACGGGCGGCCTGCTGCACGACCTGGGCAGGCTGTTCTTATTAGGATACTTCTTCAGCTTCTTCACGGAGACGACGGAGCTGTCGGCGCAAAAAGGCATCCCCACGCACGAGGCGGAGCGGGAGCTCCTGGGGATTGACCATCCTGAGATCGGTGTGATGCTGGGTAACCACTGGCATTTTCCTCAGCCACTGCTCGCGGTCATCGAGCGTCACCACGGCCCCCTGGGTAACGACGAGTACTTCCCGCTGTGCGCCTGTGTGCACATCAGCGATAGCCTGACCAGCGATCTCGACGCCCACGAACTTTCCGAGGTTAGCAGTGTGCTTCCCGACGCGTTGGCCTGGGCCAAGTTGACACCCGAGGACCTGTCCGAGATATCCGCAGAGATTAAAGAGAAGATTCGCGATTCCGAGGAGTTCGTCAATAGCCTTCGCGCCGCTTAGTCCTGAGTGAACGGGAATCCGATGCCTCTGCCGCGTGCGGTGGAGGCATCGCCCGTCTGCCTGACTACCCGTCGTAGATGCATTCACGGGCGGCGTCTGCGTAGGCTTGCAGATTCTCGGGCGGGACGTGGAAGAAGTGGTCGCTCGGGCTCATGATGTAGCCACCTCCCGGCCCATATGCATCGAATAGCTCGTGGATGTGGCGATGCACGTCCTCCTGCGTGCCGACCTCGAGCACGGTGTTCTGATCTAGCCCGCCGATCAGTGCAACCTTGTCACCGATTCGCTGCTTCAGTTCCACGGGACGCGCATCCCCTCCCATGCTCGGCGGCGTGAGCGTCTCGGAGGCGTCGCATCCGTTCTCCACGATCAGCTCTAGGATTGGCATCATCCCGCCGCAGGTGTGATACACGACTTTGTGGCCGTAAGAGTGGAGCAAGTCGTGCATCTTGCGGTCGTAGGGAATGCAGAACTCGCGAAAGTACCTCGGGGAGATAACCGTGGAGGATGCGGCGCCGCCACCCGTCTCGATCAGGTCGTACTTGGCACCTGCGAGACTCTCGTGGATGAAGCGTTCCTTCTTCCGCCACAGTACTTCGAGAAAGTAGTGGACCCAGTCTGGATCGTCGGCAGCAGCCATAATCATCTGCTCGGTGCCCATGAGACAGGTGGCGTCCTGCCAGCAGCCCCCTTGGTACCCCCACACGAAACCGCGCATGATGCCGTCGTCGCCCAACTCGTCGTAGTCGCGGGCCAAGGCCTCTTTGTCGAGCTTGGGGACCGGCATGTACTTATCCAGCAGCTCCACGTCTTCCGGCTTCTTGACCAGGTACTCGATGGTCCAGCGGGTGATAGGGTTCTCGCCCTCTAGGGTCTCCAGCGTTCCACCTGGGGTGGTGACGGTGGTGAGGAAGCGTCGTTCGCCTTCGGGAGCAGGGACCTCGCGCCGTTCGGTGACCCATTCGGGGCTCTCCATCGGGAGCATCGGGCTTCGCGGTAGGGCGGCGTCCAATCCGAAACGGCGGAAGGCCTCGAGATCGGAGATTCCCCCGAGGTAGGTGTTCAGATGGAACGGTTGCCACTGGTGCACGGAAGCGGGGACGCGATCCGGGATGCCGAGGTCTAGGGCGGTCATCATCCGCTCTTTGGGGGTCATGGGTTTCATCGCCAGGGATTCTGGCAGAAGACTCGGCATATGTCCACACGCAGTGCAATGGACCTTGCCGCGTTGGTCGGCGGCGCGGTTAGCTGGTACCATCTTGCCCAATACAAAGGGGGAGGATTTCGAATGGACAAGAGCAAAGTCATCGAGCTTCTGAATAAGTGTCTTGCCTGGGAGTATCGCGCGCACCTGCTCTATGCGCATTACGCCGAGTTCGTAGGGGGAATCAGCACTGGGTGGCTGAAGAGCCACTTCGAGGAAGAGGCCGAGGAGGCCATCGGACACGCGGGGAAGGTGCGCGGGATCATCGCTCACCTGGACGGCGTGCCGACCGTGACGCCGGACCCGACGCCCATTCCGCACACCCTGAATGCCAAGGAGATGCTCCAGAACGCGCTGGCGACCGAGAAGGGCGCAGCTGCAGCGTATGCCGAGGTGTTGCCACTGCTCAAGGAGGACCACTGGGCGATGCACGACATCAGTCACATCTACATGGACGAAGTGAAGGCGGCGGAAGAGGTGGAGCAGATCCTGCGGGAGTCGTAGGCCTGGATTCCAGCTTGGGTCGTCTGGGCGCCTCCGTGGCCTCGGCCGCGAAGGCGCCCTGCTCTCTGGACCGCCCGGGGGCTGCATTCGCGGGCGGCGGCAGGGAGGTGCGGTGCCGGCAGGGAACCCTTGACCGGAGGATGCCATGCGAGAAGAGAGAACCGGCATGACCCGGCGCGACGTGCTTCGGGCCGGACTGTGCCTTGCGGCCGGGACTGCACTGGCGCGCACCGGCCTGGCTACACCGCGACAGGAAAAGGAGAAGCGCAGGATGGTCCATATCGGGATTCAGAGTTACTGCCTCAGGGGACTGCCCTGGAAGCAGGCGATGGAGAGGGCGAAGGCGCTCGGGGTCAGTGCGTGGGAGGTGTTCCCCGGCCACATCCCGACCACGCTCGACGAGGCCGCAGACGCTGCCAAGGACGCCCTGGCCGCTGCCAAGATGGTCATGCCCAACTACGGCGTGATCGGGCTGGGCGACGATCCGGAGGCCGACCGCAAGCAGTTCGAGTTCGCCAAGAGGATGGGCATCTCCATCCTGACCGCCGACCCTAATCCGGCAGGGATGCAGCGCGTGTCCGCGCTCGTCCAGGAGTTCGGCATCGGCGTCGCCATCCACAACCACGGGCCCAAGGCACGTTACGACCGCGTGGAGGACGTGGAGCGGGTGCTCGTCGGTATGCCGGCCAAGGTGGGTGCGTGCGTGGACACGGGTCACTACATTCGCTCCGGCGAGGACCCGGTCGGCGCGCTACGGGCATTCGGCAAGAAGGTGCTGGCAATCCACCTGAAGGACTACGTGGACGCCGACACCGAGACCGTGCTGGGCGAAGGCAAGCTGGACGTGGACGCGACAATGCGTGCCGCGAAGGAGATCGACTTCGAGGGCCTGATCGCCGTGGAGTACGAACCGGACCCGAAGGGTGAGGGCGATGCGCTGAAGCGCTGCCTGGAGATCGCGCGAGCATCGGCCCGCAAGGCTGGGCTGATCGAATAGCTCTACGGCTGAGGGCCAAGGAACTCGAGGCAACATCGCTGCGTGGTCTTCATAGGTGGATGACCCGCGTTGCGACGGAAACGGGTATCTGCTCCCCGTCGCCTTCGGCCTGCCAACGCGTCGCCCTCACCCAGCTTCCCTTCTCGTCGAACTCGTAGCGATAACCGACCCGCAGCACAGGTTTGCCGTCCACCGAGCGGGAGATGGCGGCAGGAAGGCCCCGCTTGTCGAATCGGGTGACGGGGTCTCGTGGCACGGGCGTCCCGCCCGTGTTTCAAGCCCTCGCCGGGACGGTGAAGCCACGGACATCGCCGGGACGGCGATGCCACGACGGTGAAGCCACGGACATCGCCGGGACGGCGATGCCACGTTGGCAACTCGGTTAGTCGTGGAGGTGGACGGCGGAGGGGCCGAACAGCTCCCGTAGGCGCTGTAGCAGGTCTGTGGTCGGCGTGACGGAATGCGGGATCACGAATCGGGTTCTGGTGCCGTTTTTCTGAATCTGGACGAGGACGTGGTAGTCGCCGGGATGGCTCCGGAGCTCGGCATCGGCTTCGCGAAGCTGCTCTAGCGTTGCGCGGCTCAAGTTGAGAACGATCGATGGTCCCGTCAAGGCCTCGACTCCCTGCGGCTCGAAGCGCTCCATGCTCTCTACCCGGAGTTCTACCTCTGGCGTGCCGCTGTTGCCTGGGCGATCGCGGTGCATCGTGCGCCCGCGTACGAGCACGACCGCTCCCTTCTGCAGCATCTCGTTGCAGCGCTCGAGTATGGCGGGAAATACCGCAAGGGTGACGTGGCCCGTCAGGTCCTCCAGCACGCCGGTAGCCATCTGCTCGTTTCGTGTCTTCGTTCGGAAGCGCTTCACCGAGGCGATGACCCCGCCCAGCGTGACCTGGGAGCCCTCTTCCATCTCCGCCAGATGGTCCACGGTGGCCGTGACCGCTCCCTCGAGGGCAAGCGCCACGGAGCGCAGGGGATGGTCGGACACGTAGATGCCGAGCACCTCCTTCTCCAGCGAGAGCCGCTCCAGCCGACTGGGCTCGTCCACCATCGGGAGTGGTGGGTAGTCCACGACTCGGCCCGATGCCTTTACATCGCCGAACAGGGCTTCCTGGCCCGCCTGCCGGTCCCGGTTGGCCTTCTCTGCATAGTCACAGATGAGCTTTACGCCGTCCAGAAGCTGCCTACGATTGGGATGTAACGAGTCGAACGCGCCGGCCTTGATGAGCGCTTCGAGGAGCGACTTGTTGAGACCCTTGGCTGCGCGAGTGCGGTCCGCGAAGTCAAAGACGTTCTCGAACGGCCCGCCTTGCTCGCGGGCGGTGAGGATGGTTTCCACGGCGGCTTCGCCCACGCCCTTGATAGCACCGAGTCCGAAGCGAATGGCATCGCCTTCAACGGTGAAGTCCACCGAGCTGTGGTTCACGTCCGGCGGTAGCACCTTTACGCCCAGACGCCGGCACTCCTCGATCTGGGCCGTGACCTTGTCTTCCTTCGCGCGATAGCATGCGAGCAGCGCGGCCATGTACTCGACGGGGTAGTTGGCTTTCATGTAGGCAGTGCGGTAAGAGAGTGCGGCGTAGCAGTAAGCGTGCGCTTTGTTGAACGCGTATCCCGCGAAGGGCTCGATCAAGGCCCATATCTCTTCCGCCTTGCCTTTTGGTATGCCGCGCTCCTGGGCTCCCTGATAGAACATGGCGGTCATGCGCTCCATGTCCTCTTTCTTCTTCTTGCCCATCGCGCGCCGCAGCACGTCGGCCTGTCCGAGCGTGAACCCTGCAACCGCCTGCACGATCTGTAGGACTTGGTCCTGGAACACGATGACTCCGAATGTGGGTCTCAGGATGGGTTCGAGGCAGGGGTGGAGGTATTTCGCTGGAGCCCCGTGCTTGCCGGCAGCGTACTCGCCGATGTGGTCCACCGGTCCGGGTCGGTAGAGGGCTACCAGAGCCGCGAGCTCGTCCAGGTTGCTGGGCTTGACCTGCGCGATGGCTCGTCTCATTCCTGGGCTCTCGAGTTGGAAGACGCCGGTGGTCTCGCCTTTCTTGAGCATCTCGTAGGTTTTGGCGTCGTCGAATGGAATGTCTTCGACGCGAAGCTCGATACGCCGCGTGCGCTGCACGTTCTTGATCGCTCTAGCGAGCACGGAGAGGTTGGCCAGTCCGAGGAAGTCCATCTTCAGCAGGCCAAGCCTGTCGAGGGAGTTCATGTCGTACTGGGTGATGAGTTCCCCGTTGCCCCCTTTGGTCAAGGGCACGTTCTCTACCAAGGGGTCGCGCGAGATGACCACACCCGCCGCGTGCGTGCCGGCGTTTCGAGCGAGACCCTCGACTCCCATCGCAGTGTCGAGCAGCTTTCGCATGTCGCCGCCCGAGTCGTAAATGCGCTTCAGCTCGGGGACTTCGTGCATCGCGCGCTCGATGGTCATCGGCTCTGTGGCCGTTCCGGGAGGGATGAGCTTGGCCACGTGGTCCACGTCCGGGAGAGGCAGCGCGAGCGCGCGCCCGGCATCGCGAATGGCAGCCTTGGCCGCCATCGTGCCGAAGGTGATGATCTGCGCAACGTGCTCGGCACCGTACAGGTCCACCACGTATCGAATCACCTCGTCCCGACGCTCGTCCTCGAAGTCCATGTCAATGTCCGGCATGGAGAGCCGATCGGGATTAAGGAAACGCTCGAAGGTGAGACCGTAGCGTATCGGGTCGAGCTCGGTGATGCCCAACAGGTAGCTGGTGAGGCTGCCGGCAGCCGAGCCGCGCACCCCGAAGTAGATGCCGGACTTCCGCGCGAACTCGGTGAAGTCGCGCACGATGAGGAAGTAATCGCTGAAGCCGGTCCGCTCGATTACCGAGAGCTCGTAGTCCAGCCTCTCGCGCACCTCGTCCGGGGTGTCGGGGAACATCTCGGGAAGGCTGCGATAGCAAAGGTTCTTGACGTGTTGGTGGGGCGTGACGCCTTCCGGAAGGCCTGGGCACGGAAGCTGCAGGCGCTCGGCGCTCAGCTCGACGTCGCACCTCTCAGCGATCTCCAGCGTTCTCTCAACGGTGCCGGGGTCGTCCTTGAACAAGTCGTACATTTCGCGCGGGGACTTGAGATAGAACTCGTGGGTGCCGAACTTCAGTTTGCGGCTCTCATCCTTCACCGTGGCGTTGGTCTGGATGCAGAGCATCACATCATGCAGTCCTGCGTCTTCGCGCCTTAGGTAGTGCACGTCGTTCGAGCAGATGACTGGGATCTTGAGCTGCTGCGCGATGCGACGAAGGTGTTCGTTGACCTGGCGTTGCTCTTCCAGGCTGTGGTCCTGCAGCTCGATATAGTAGTTCTCGGCGCCGAAGATGTCTCGGTACTCGGCGACGCACTCCTTACCGGCCTCATACCCTTCGGCGATGATCTTGCGGCAGACTTCGCCGGAAAGACAGGTGGAGGTGCCGATGAGGCCTTCCGCGTGTTCGGCCAGCACCGTCTTATCTATGCGCGGGCGCATGTAGAAGCCCTCAATGGCTGCGATGGTGCTGAGCTTCATCAGGTTTTTGTAACCGGTCCGGTTTTTGGCCAGTAGCAGGAGATGGTGGCGGACCTGGGCCTGCTTTCCGGACTTGTTCTTCATCCCGTGTGGGGCGATGTACGCTTCCAGGCCGATGATGGGTCGGATGCCCTGTGCCTTGCACGCGTTGTAGAACTCCACTACGCCGTACATCACGCCATGGTCCGTGATGGCGAGGGCGGGCAGTTCTAGCTCTTTCGCACGCCTCACCAGCTTCTTGATCGGCTGCGCTCCGTCGAGAAGGCTGTATTCGGTGTGGACGTGCAAGTGCGCGAAAGAGGACAACGCGTGCTTCCTTTCCTGTCGTGTGAACTAGCTTGGAGGCGACGGCCCTTGGGCTACCGGCGCAACACATGGTTCGACGAGAGTCCGCGGATTCCCCGTGGATTTTGCGAGCGACGTGTCTCCGGTCGTTCCGACGCCTTGCCGGAGACACGTCATCGCCGGGACGGTAGCCCAAGTGGCACGGGCGTCCCGCCCGTGTTCAAGCACATCGCCGGGACGGTAGCCCAAGTGGCACGGGCGTCCCGCCCGTGTTCAAGCACATCGCCGGGACGGTGATGCCACGTATATCGCCGGGACGGCGAAACCGCGGGTTACGTACAGGTGCGGCAAAAGCGAGTGGGCCCTTGACATGTAGACGTGTGTCTGGTATAATAGGCCCCAGCGTTGCTCGAAGAAGGGTTTCTAGCGGTACCCCCTTGAGCGACGGACGCTGCATCGAGTGAAAACCGGGCCGGCCCGGAGATTGGGAGGCCCTCGCCGGGGACGTCTTGGCGGGGGCTCCTTTTCTTTGGGAGGACGGACGAGTTAGACCAGTCGGACGGGTCCGAACTGCCCGACTAGTCCAACCATTCCGCAGCAAGAGAGAACGGAGGATGGAGTGCGTGAAGTGATCAAACACGCGAAGCTCTTCGAGGCGGGGGACTATCCCGACAAGGGGCTAAGCGTTTCCGAAGAGGACCTAGACGTGATGGCCCGCACGTCGGGCGAGGTGCCTCTGACCGTCGGTCATTTGGACCCAGATTCCGAGAACCCGCTCCGGCTGGGTGCCGTGAGCAATCTACACCGGAAGGGCCGCGAGCTGTTCGGCGTGATTCGATTCGCGCCGGAGGCGTGGTCGCTGCTGTTGCGATCCGGCGCGAAGTACCTCTCGGTGTGCCTCGACCGGCTGCGCAAGCGGCTGCTGGAAGTGTCGCTGGTGGTGAAGCCGCGAGTGCCGGATGCCCGCGTGCGGTTTTCCGAGGATGAGACGCCGGTGCGGATTGACGTTCCGTTCGACTCCACCCTGGACGATAAAGCGGGGGCCGTGCGCGCGGCGATCTACGAAGCGTTCGGCCCGGGCGTGTGGGTGCCCGAAGTGTACGAAGACCATGCCATCGTGGAGCGCGGAGCCGATTTGCTGAAGGTGCCCCATCGCTTGACTCGCGATGGCGCGGTTCGGCTGGGACGCGGCAAGCGGGTCGAGCGGAAGTACGTGCCCCTGGGTGCCGAGGACACACGTTCTCGGAGGCCGGCTGAGGGTTCACGCTCCCAGGCCAGGCTGCACGCCGAGGTGGAAGCGCGCATCGAGCGATGGCGGCGGGACGGTCGTATCACGCCAGCCACCGAGAAGCACGCACGGCGTCTGCTGCTACATGCCGAGCCGGAGACCCGGCGTGTGTTCATGGACTTCGTGGAGGCTCAGCCGGAGAGCATTCTGTTCACCCAGGTTACTCCCTTCGCCATGAGCGACGACGAGCCACTGCCGGAGCTGGAACCGACCGAAGCAGCGCTTTGCGAGCGCTTCGGCATTGGACTGGACGAGTATCGGCGCATCAAGCGAAGCGCCCAGGGCAACCACCGACAGATCGGAAGGAGGGCATAGGTTGGCGGCACTGACATCCGAGCGAAACCACCCTGTCAAGGACGGCCTCATCGTCAGTCTTAAGATGGCGGCGGTCAAGATCTTCAAGGGTGCTATGGTAGGTATGGCGGCAGAGAGCGTGGCGGGAGTGCCTGACACCGGATATGTCACCAATCTTGCCACTGGTACCACGAACCCGATGCTGTTCATGGGAGTTGCCGAGGAGACTGTGGATAACAGCACCGGACAAGCAGGTGCGAAAGCGATCCGGGTGCGGCGCGCGGGCCGGTTCGTGTTTGCCCGGTCCGGTGCCTCGCAGGTGGACGTCGGTCGGGAGTTCTACGCCTCGGACAACCAGACACTCACTACTACCTCCACCAAGAACGCGAAAGTCGGGAAGTGCGTCGGCTACGTGGACGCCTCGCACCTCGAGGTGGACATCTCCAACTACACCTAGACTGAACGCCACACACCTCACGATCACACTCATAAGGGGGGATCATCATGCCTGTCACCGACAGTGACATCCAGGGCTTCATTGCGCCGGTGTTGCGCAACGACTTCTACGAGGCATACTTCCAGGCGCTGGAGGGTGACGACCAGCGGGTCATCGATCTTCTGGCTACCACCGTTCCCATTTCCGGCAACATCGCGCGCTTCCCGTTTGTCGGGGACGTTCCTGAGATGACGCGTTGGACCGACGAGCGCGCGTACGACGCGTTCAACACTTATAACTACACCGTGACGCTGGGCGATCCGTGGGAGGAGACGGTCGCTGTCAAGCGCACTGCCCTGCGCGATGACATGACAGGTCAGCTCCGACAGCGCGCACGAGACTTGGGTGCTCTGCCTGCCAGTGCACGCCTCAAGCAACTGATTGCAGCGTTGGAAGCTGGGGGAAGCACGGCTTGCTATGATGGTAAGAGCTTCTTTGCGCCCGACCATCCGGTGCGGACCCTTTCGGGCCAGGCCGGCACCGCAGCGAACACGGGCAGCAGTGACCTGGGCACGGATGCCATCGAAGACGTGATTCAGGCCATGCGCTCGTTCACTTCCGACCAGGGGAAGCCGCTTGCGGTCACGCCCTCGCACCTATTGGTGGGTCCGAAGTTGGAGTGGCGTGCGCGCAAGCTGCTGGAGTCGCCCATCGTGGTAGTGAACGTCGGTGAGGGTACCGTGGGCACCGGTGCGACGGCTTCGACGCCCTATAAGAACGTACTGGAAGGACAGCTCCAGCTGATCGTATCGCCTTGGATTGACAACTATCACTGGTACGTGTTGGACTTGACCAAGTCCGCCAAGCCGCTGGTATTGGTAACCGAGTCGGGGGAGCCGGTGGAGTTTCAGTACCTCGAGCAGGGCAGCGAGCATGCCTTCAAGCGCGACGAGTTCGTGTTCGGCGTCCGCGATCGTTTCGAGGTTGGCTATGGCCTGTGGCAGCTCGCTTACTACCATGCGGGGACCGGTTAGGATGCAGCTCGACTGGCAGGTCGGATTGCAGTGGCTCGCGCTGTTAGGTTTTGGCGGGGTGCTGGGAGCGCTGGTTGCGCTGGTTTCGGTCTCTGCCCGCCTGCGCACACACTGGAACGCCCTTCGCGAGGCACTCACTCCCTACCTGGAATGGCGACAAGAGGAAGGCGACGAGACCGCCGGCCTGCTGCTACAGGCCGTGGCGTCCGTGGACACGGACATGCAAGCCGCATCGAAGGCGCTCCGCGATCTGCAGGAGCGACTGCGCAAGCGATGAGCATCGCGTTCCCGCTGGAGTCGGTTGCGGCGGCGCTGCAGGGGATGATCTCTACTGCGTGGCCCGAAGTGACGTCGGCCATCCTCTACGAGACGGATCCGATCCGCCTTCTGCTGGACCGGCAGTCATCGCCGCAGGTCGCTGTGGTGTGGGGGGGCGTCTCGGGAGAGTCGGACTGGGGGCCGACGGTCGGCACGCTCGACCTTGACATGGACGTGTTCTACTTCCAGCGCGCCGAGGCACCCGCTTCGATGGAAGCGACCATGCGAGCTAAGGCCGCCGCGCTACTGAATCGCGCGTTGGAGGCTGGAAACCGCTGGAGCGGCGTTACCGGCATGCACGGCTGGAAACTACGCGACGCAGAGCCCCCGGAGGCCGCGAGGACTTGGCGCGCATCCGGCTGGGCGGTGGCACACATCCCTTTGGTGGTGAGGTTCGACTATGAACGGTAGCGACGCATCGGCGTCGGGTGTGACGCTCTCGTGGCTGCAGCTCATGCTCGGCGTGGTCAGCCTGCTGGGAACGGTGCTGTGGTCGTGGCATTCGATTGCTTCGCGGCTGGAGGTGACGACAGCGGTGCAGAGCGAGCAGCTCGGTCGGCTGTTTCACACCGCGGAGGAGCACCAGCGTCTGCTTGCCGACGTGCGGGAGCGGGTGGCGCGGATCGAGGAAAGAGGGCGCAAATGACCTACGATTTGTTCAAGTTTCGCTGGACGATCTTAGGCGCAATGATGGTGGGATTGGGGGCCGGGCTGGCAGGATCGGAGTTTCATCCGATCCTCCGCGCCCTCGGCGCCATGCTGTCGGCGGGAGGCGCGGCCATCGGCGGGTTCTTCCTGGATCGGAAGGCGGCTGGGTCGTGAGTTACTTCAGCGACGCCGACCTGACGGAGAGACTGCGAGGCACTGGGATCACGCCCGCGTCTGCCGAGATCGTTGCGGCGAGGGCCTTCGCCGAGGGCTACGTGGATGCGGCCCTGAATGGCCGGTACCGCGTGCCGTTCGACCCCGTGCCCGACGCGGTGCGCTTCGTGGCCCTGGACATTGCCGCGTACGAGGTGCTCTCCAAGCACTTCACGTCCGAGGACCCCAACGTAGGCGACCTAGTGCGGCAGTTCTGGAGCAGGGCGCAGGACACTTTGGGCGGCCTGGCAGCCGGGCGGTTGAGGCTTGGAGGCGATGCCGTAGTGGACGAGCCTGCGGAGAAGCAGCCGCTCGCGAGCCGTAAAGCCGACGACAGCGTGTTCCGCCTGCCTGACGGGGGCTCCGCGGAGTCGGGCACTATGGAGGACTGGTGACGAGGCGCTACATCGAGCGCCGGTCGCCCAACCAAGGTAGCCGGCGCGGTGCCACTGTAGACACCATCGTGCTGCACGCGACTGGTGGTACCGGCTTTGACGGGGCGGTTCAGTGGCTGTGCGACCCGGCGAGCCGAGTGTCGGCGCACTACGTTATCGGAAAGCGCGGCGAGCTGGCCAAGTTGGTGCCGCTCTCTCGAGCGGCGCATCATGCAGGGAGGTCGCGGCTGCCAGACGGCACAAGCGGCGTCAACAGCCGTTCCATCGGGATCGAGCTAGTGAACCGCAACGATGGCACCGACCCCTACCCGCCTGCTCAGGTGTCACGTCTGAAATCGCTGCTAAGCGAGTTGATCCGCGCCTTTCCCGTTCGGTGGTTGGTGTCGCACGCCGCCATCGCGCTGCCCGCGGGACGAAAGACCGACCCGCAGGGCCTGGACGTGCAGGCGCTCGCCCGTGAGTTCGGACTGGATGGTTAGGAGGGCCATTCATGGCACAACGCCTCATTGCGCAAGATGCTACCATAACCATAGCACCCGCGGGGCCGGACGACGGCGACTTCAGCCCCGGTGCTGCGGTCACGCTGCGATTTCGCAGTGCCAGCTTCCTCTTCCGTAGCGACCTCGTAGACGTAACAGCGGCTGGAGACCTCTATCGAATGCTGCGCATTGCCCGACGCGACTTCGTGGTGGAGTGCGAGGGGTTGGTGCATACGACGAACAGCGACTACCCGGATCTGACTCACCTCGCGTTCGGCAATGCACTCGCGCGGCTTACTTGTACGCTCATCGGATCCGGTAAGTCGGTAGTAGTGGATGGCATCATCGAGAAGCTGAACCTGAGCGTGGACGAGCCGGACACGGAGAGCCTGACCCTGCGGCCCTATGGCATCGCTCCGATACTAACATGACACCGGAGCGAACCGCGGAGATCGACGGTGCGCGCTTCGGTTACCCACACATCGTACGGCTGCGTCGTATCGAAGACCTGGGAACACTGATACGGGTAGCGCAGGACCAACGCGAGGCCAAGATGCTTGCCGCGCACTTCTCGAAGGTGTTCGGATTTCGTGTGACCGAGGCCGTGGTGCAAGCTGCGGCGGTCATCGGTGCGTGCTGGGATGCGGATCCGCCGAAGCGACTGGAAGACGTGGTCGTATTATCTCGTACGAAGGGCCCTCTGCTTTTGGAGATGCTACGCGTGTGCAACGAGCTGAACGGATGGGCCGACGGCCCTTTTGGGAGTGCCGCTGGTGGCAGCGGCTGCTAGATGCCTCGCTGGAGGTGCTCGGACGGCACCCGGTAGAGTTGACACACCTTCCGCGGTGGGCGTTGGATCAGGTCGTGGAGTGGAGGGGGCACTGAATCGACAAGTGGCCACTGCTCTGCGATGGTCGCAGGGTGTATTAGGGGTGCTCGAGGGCGCGCTGACACCCGCATTGTCAGTGGGTGGTAGGGCTGGCAACATGCTGCCGCAGCATCCCGGGACTGGTCGCGATAGCGCAGGCGAGAGGCTTCTCCCTCGCGCACGAGAGGAGCCCGAGTGGGACCCGGACCAGTCTCGTATGCGCGAGGAAGTCCCAGACGAGCTGCTTCGTCGCATCGAACGACTAGCCCGGCGGCTAGAGGATGTGCTCGTGCAAGTGTCTCACGAAGGCCGACCGGTGTTAGTAGACGACCCGTGGGCGTCCGCTTGCGAGTCTCTGAGCGAGGAGTTGTAGATGTCCGTCGAGCTGCTGCTGAACACCACGGAGAACGAACTGCGCGATCCTGGGTGGGGCAAGACCCTTTCGGCGTTGCAGATCGTGCATCGGGAGCCTTTGGACGGCGGCCTATGGAGGGAGCCCATCACCGGCGCTGTTATGTTACGCCCATCCCCGTTTCTACCGGAGTGGAGGGAGGGTGACACATACGAGGGGGACAAGCTGACGGCCGAGGACTTCCACCGACGCGAGCTGTTCTGGGAGACGGCGTACATACGCGAGGGCTTGAGGGACCCATTCTTGTCGCTGGGGTACCCCGCCGGTTCGATGCCCGGGGACGTGGAGTTGGACACGGGGCTGGGCATGGGCGGTCTGATCGAGGGCTACGGCGAGGGGCTCGTGTGGGCGCTGCAATCGAAGGACAACTTCGCGCTGAACCAAGGCCTGTACTTGGAAGTGCGGCATCTCGGTTTCACCTACGATCGCGCGGCGGACTACCTGGCCATCGTATTTGGCCAGTACGCGCTGAAGGTGCGGACGGACGGCACCGCACTGCTGCTGCGCTACCAGCCGCGCGAGAACGAGTGGTCGCAACTTCAGGCGATGCGATTTGCCGGCCCTTCGGAACAGCACGGAGAGGGTTTTTCGGTGGTAGTGCTACCAGTACTCGGGAATCGACTGCACTTCTATTACTCCAGCCTGCGACCCGTAGACGCTGCGAGCGAATCGGAACGGTTACCATCGCCGCGGGGCAGTTCGCATGCCTATCGCGTGCCACGGTCCGAGGAACGCTGGGACTCCTTGGCCCGTGTGTGGCGAGTGGTGGACGAAGGGCCGCTTCGCATAGCGGTTTCACCGGGGCGCCGCTACTTCTTTCAGATCGGTAAGGTGCGGTTCGCGGCCGGTCAGCACACCGTTTACCTAGGACATGACGACCTCGGTGCGCCGCTTGCGAAACCACCTAAGATCACGTTGCACGGATACCTACCAGGCGATGGCGAGATGGAGGGCTTGGTTCTGGACGCCGACACGGGTGGTGTGTTCAGCGTGGGTGATAGCACGAAGCCCCAGCCTCGCGTGTTGCTGACGGGTGCGGTGTCGGGACCGTGGTCTCCCGAGCTTCACGCGGTCACCGTGCAGTTTGCACCACGCATCGCCTCAGTGCAGCGCGACGCCTTAGACGTGAGCGACGACGTGATGAGATTGCGCGTGCGCCTGAGCGATGACACGCAGCCGCAGACACTGCAAGCGACTCTGCGCCAGCCCGTCGGTCTGCCGTTGCGCGCGGGCATTCCATGCCGACTGTCGTTGGGTAGCACGCCGCTTTTTCGTGGCGAGGTGGTTTCTGTGACGAGCCGAGACGGGCTGCCAGGGCAGACGGTGACACTGCGGATGAGAGATGGGTGGTCGCGGCTAGAGGGCGTTCAGGCCGCACCTTCACCCGCATTCGACGGTTGGATACACACGGAAGTAGTACGCTACCTGCTCGGACGTGCGGGTGTGCCGGACAACGAGATGGACATCGCGGAGGGCGACGGCACGTTGCCCGGTGGTGGGCAGACCGACGAGGAGCCGGATGCGATCCCGCTGAGCCCCTCGCTGAACGACTGGCGCTTTTGCGCGAAGCCGGGCGATACGGTGGCGGACATGCTTCGCCTGATCTGCACGCAGTTCAGTGGATGGTCGCTGCGCCACGATGCAGGTGTTTGGCGATATCGGCCACTACCCCAGGGGCAGGAGCCGGATCTGTGGGTGTTCGCGAGGACTGCGGACTACGTGGAGTCCAGCGAGCCCGACGAGCGCAAACTGCGAGCGCTGACACTCCGCCGCGTGGTGGTCCCACCCGAGTTCAATGTTTTATACGTGTACGGCGCCGACGGGTCGCGCGATGCGCAAAGAGTGATGACCTATGAGCGAAACCTCTCATCCATTCAGCAACCAGCCTCGGACGATTATCTCGGGCGGGCCGTCGAGGCACACCGTACGGCGTCGTGGGCCACCACGGCGGAGGCGTGCGCGCGCGTCTCTCGGCTTCTCATGACGGAGAAAGGACGGTCGCGCCACCTGTGCGTGTTCACATGTGAATGGCAACCCACGGTGCTGCCGGGTTCGATGGTGTCGGTAGTAGGTATCAGTGGCGAGGGGTTGGGTGAGTACCGGCTGAGCGATGTGCAGATCGAGACGGGTGGCAGGTTGGGCTCGTGGGTGCATGTGCGCTGCACGGGAGTGGCACCTTCGGATTGAGGAGTCGGTGACACGATAGATAGGAGGACCCGAAGTGGATTGGGAACGGGAGCGGATGAGAGATACGTTGTCGCGACTTATGAAGCAGGAGTACGTGCGCTCGGCGGACCAGGCTTTCACGAGTGGCAATCTCACCACACAGCGGCTGGACGTGGCACGTCTGCCGCTCGCCGAGTCGCGATCGCTCACTGCATCCGACGGCTCGCCTCTGCTCATCGTCGGGCTCAGCCGCATCGGCGACGGATCGGTGATAGGGCGGTAGGATGGCCGATCTGTTCCGCACCGGTCGTACGCGAAGACTGATGTTGGAGTGGGCCTTCTCTGTCGAGGCAGCTTACCGAGCCTTGCAGCCGGTGGGTGAGGGCTACACCGGTGGGTCCGGCATTGCGGTGGCATGGATGGGATTCGAGGTATGGGCGGGCAGCCCGGGCGATGTGTGTGGCCGCAGCGACACGGGCGCACCGCCGAACGGGTTTCTGCTACCTATCGCCGGCGGCCCCGACGGTCTCTCGTGGGTGCTGCAGATTCGGCTCCCGGGAGACCCGGACACGGGCTTCGGTGGGTACTTCAACGCACACGGGCCTTGGGGACACGTAGGCGCCGAGATGCCGGTTGCCGCATACAAGCCACTGGGGATGCCGACCGTGCCTCCTGGTGCGCGATATGGCGTCGTGGGCACCTGTACGCTTTGGATGGACGTCGAGGAGTGGAAGGCCATCGAGATAGACGCTGGTACGCCTCGGGTGCCGCTGTCGTACCCTACTAGCGGACAGGGCCCTGCCGACGACGAGTTCGTGGGCATGTGCACAATGCACTACTATGAAGGGCCACAGGGAGGCGGGCAGTACGGGTTCGAGATAACGGTCGAGGAGGGTTTTGGGGCAGCGGCATCGGGGGACATCCCTGCAGATATCGTTGGCCCCGATGTACTAGCACACACGCCGACCGTGCGGCTATTCCACTCCCCGTCGAATGCGGAGGGCTTTGCGGGCAGTGTCAGCGTCATGCATCTGAACGAGCTACCGATCAACTTCGACCGTGTGGCTTGTGAACAGCCGAACTATTCGTGCGCGGGCTCGGCGGAAGGCACGTTGTACGGCGAAACCGATGCGCACGCTTCCGGCCCCTATCTCGCCACGTGCGAGTGCGCTCCCGACACTGACCTGCGTCCGAGCGGAGTCACCACGAAGGTGTTCGAGCCGAACTATGGTGGGACCGTCCGCTACCGCCGTTCGTGGGCCGAGCCGGCGGAGGTCGAGAAGGCGAACGGCGTTTACGAAGGGCCCACCGAGACTTACACGGAGCAGCGCGCAGCCATCGAACGCTGCGAAGGAGGAATACCGGTGCCGTTGTGCGACGTGCTACTACCACGGCCCGACCTGTTCCTGTGGTTGGACAACGAGTGGCTCGTGCAGAACGGCGAAATCCCTCAGGACTGGCGAATTATGATCGCCGACGACTTCTCATGGACGCCCTTCGAGCTCGCGCATACCGCTGCGCGCACGGTGGACGCGTTCGACTCGGCCGATGGGTGGGTCGGCGACAATGCAACGGTCACCGCATCGGGCGGCATTCTGCGTGTCGTGGTGGCAGGCGGCGAGGGAAGCGTGCGCAAGAGCTTCTCGCGCGATGCATCGCAGTACCGCAAGCTGCGACTCACCGCGAGGAGCAATCCGGCAGGCCCTTGCTTGGTGCACCTGAACGACTCGGACCTGTACGTGTGGGAGCTCGACCTGACGACAGGGTTTCGCGATTACGTGCTCGACTTGTGCGTGCCAGAGGGCGCCAGCGCCGCCTCCGACCTGACGGACAGTTCTTATGTACCTCCGGGCGAGTATTACGGTCCGCGTCGGATCGAGAGCGTTGGCCTGGAGAGGCTGGCCAGTGGCACCACCTACAGTTTCGCTGACCTGTCTTTGGTACGTACGCGCGAGGTCTCCCTAATCGCGCTACCACCTTTCGACGAGAGCGTGATGGGTGACGATGGCGTTAGACGATACAGGTTGTGCTGGGGGTTGTGCGATGGCCGGCAGGTCCTCGACATGCCGTACCGCGTCGAAGACGCGCGATCGGATCGCTTCCTAACCGTGCGCGAGCTGATCGAGGAGCTAACGTCTCACGACGCGTGCGACGTTCGAGTTCCCACACCTCCCGGCAGCGACGAGCGCACACGGTACTACTACGATCACGACTCGCGCCTGGCGGCGTTCATGGCGTCGGAGTGGTATCCCGGTGGAGCCAGGCGGGACCTGCTAGATGTCAGTCTCGTTGGCAGGACTCCTATGCGCTGGCTGCAACGATACGACAAGGTGGGGATCTATCCCGGGATCGGTGATCCATCGGGCTCGCACGGCGGCCCTTACCCTCTGCGCTTCACCAAGAGACTGCGGGCGATGTGCCACGGCCTGACTGTGGACGCTGCGCAGCACCGCGCCGCAGAAGGGGTCCCAGTGATACTGTTTCGGAACGGCTCCAGCTACACGAGCGTGGTCAGTGGCGAGGAAGGCTACTACCGCGTAGGGCCGTTTCCTCCCACAGACGGAACGTGGTCCATCGGCACTCTGCAGAGCGGGCCGGTGCTGCTTGCCTCTGGCCTCACAGACAGGAAGTACCGATGGATTGGGCTAGCTGGCGAGCCAGGCACTCCGGGTGGTGAGACACGCATGACGCATAACGAGACCGGGCGGGTGTTCATGGCGTACACGGCACCCGACGGGCTACGGCTGCGGCGGTTCGAGGCGGACGAACGGAGCGAAAACTTCGTGTTGGAGCCTGGATATGTGGGAGGTGGCTTCGGCATTGCATGGTCGGTGCCGGGGCGCCTGCATTCAGTGCTGGTTCTCGACGGGGCCGTGTGGCATCGAAGGTCGCTCGATGACGGCGAGACATGGGTGGAGGATGTGATGGTTTTTGCTTCTGCGACTCATCCGAACTTGGCAGCGGACCCTGTGACCGGTTTTCTGTACGCTTTCTCGTACGACGGCGGTGGGATTCGCTGCAGGCGCTCCACGGATGGTGGCTCTACCTGGTCTGATCCGGTGACCGTGGTCGCTCAGTGCCCGGAGCAGACGTGTGGTGTGACGATCAGGCCAGATGGTGCCAACACGCTGCTCGTGAGTTACCTAGATGCGACTGGGGAGGTACGTCTCAGTCGCAGCTTGGACAATGGGATTACGTGGCAGGAGTAGGGAGGCAATATGGGTTACTTCCGATTGGTGGACGGGGCGGTGCTCTCGGCAACTCAGCAGAATCGTAACTGGAGCGACTTCGAGGCGCTTTCGCGCGTGTCGCAGGGGCACGTGGTGCTGAGCGGTCTCGGGCTCTCGGCGGGTCAGGGGCTATCGGTGGTCGTGGCCGAGGGCACGGCATCGCTAGACAAGTTGGTGCAGGTGGAGGAGACCGAGATCGTAGGTCTGCCACCCGCCAGCATCACCTACATTTGGCTGCGCGACGACGGCAGCTTCACGCTGACACCTACGCTGACGCCCCCGATGGGTGTTCATACGCTGATCGGATCGGCGACCACCGGGACGGAGAGCGTGATAGGAGTGGACACTTCGATCGCTTGGCGCGGCCAGCGAGTGGAGGACTCGATCCGACAGGTGACGGGTCCAAACTCACTGGTGGTGATGCTGAACGCCCCGAAGGTGGGTATCGGCACCGACAGTCCGTCTGACGCCCTGCACGTCTCCGGAGTTGCGCGTGCGGATGCTCTTAGCCTGCCGGAACGCACGAGCCCGCCGACTTCCAGCGCCAACCGGGGCTTCTTGTTCACGGCGGACGTCGGTGGACGGACCGAGTTGTTCTACCGCGACGACGCGGGCAACGACACGCAGATCACCTCGGAGGGCGAGCTTGCGCCGGGGGTCTTCCTGCTGCTATCCGGCGGGACCATGGCTGGCGACATCGCGATGGACGGGCACCGGGTGATGGGGTTGGCCAACGGTGTGGACGCTGCCGATGCAGTCCGCGTGTCTCAGCTCCTCGCGCACAGCATTCGCACCTTCATCGTGCACACCGGCTCGTGGGCGCAGCTCCAGAACACTACACGCTTCTTGCCACTTACGGGCTACCGTGGGCCATCGAGTGGGAACGAGGCCTATGCGCAGGTTCGGCTGTACGACCAGTCTCACACGCTGCGTAACCTCCGCGTCTACGTCAGCGGAAACAGCACGCTGGCCGATTCGACCGTGACGCTGCGGGCGGACGGTAGCGATACAGGCCTTTCGGTCACGATTCCTTCGGGGCAAACGGGGGAGTTCGAGAATACCAGCGGGGGTGCGGTGCTTTCGGCGGGCTCGCGGGCATGCTACAAGGTGTTCGTGGGCGCCGGCGGTACGGGGATCCTCACGGTGGAGACGATCCAGGTGGACTCCCTGAGCGGCTAGACGACGCCTATTGCTTCGCTCCAGCAATGCGCCAAGTCTGGAACGAAGTCGTAAGCTCGCCGTGTCGGCAGGTGCTGGTCTGGCGCGACGCCGGTGCGAGGAGATACGCGTTCGCCTTGAGGGCGGGACGGACCTTGTCGGCAGGTGCTGGTCTGGCGCGACGCCGGTGCGAGGGCCAGTCCGAGACCCCCGCACCTCAGAAGACAGACATCGTGCAGCGGCTACGAGCGCTCGGAGACATCGTCGGCACCAATGGGATTGCTCTGGGACGACGTCGTCGGGTTTTGTACCCCTGCCGACTCTGCGCGAGACCCCTTGCCCGGCACGTTGCTGTGGGCTGCATGGCAAGGCCTCGCCAGGGTGCGGCCCGAAGGATCATGCGAAGATCGCATCGGGCGTCGCAAAAGTTGTCGAAAGTTCCCCCGGGAGCAGTCGCACGGACCCGTTCGCTCTGGACCTACACTGCGTGTTCGGGCCTCGGCGGCTAGGACGACTCGCCATCTTCCAGAGGCTCCGAAGCCTGGCTGAGGGTGCTGCCCTGTGACTTTTCACAGAGTGATCCGACAATTCCTATGACACATCAGGCGTTTGCGCCTGAGCTATGGAGGAAAGTGCGGTTCATGGCTGTGAACAAACAGAACACGCCGAATACCGGCAACGTTGAGAACAAGCACGTGGGCACCTCGACCTACAGGCCCATCGGTGGTACGGCAACGCTCACTAAGCCTGTGAAGAAGAGCGGCTCCGCCAAGGTCAAGCGGACGACGAAGACGACGGCGAAGACCACCCGAACGGTCAAGCCGAAGGCCGTGACCAAGAGGACCACCTCGGTCCGCCGGACCACGACGACGACCCAGAAGTTCGGCGCCTTCACCGGCACTGCAACCGCTCCGCAGTTCCTGCCGTTCTTCAACATCAAGTTCGAGAAGCTGACCAACGGCATCAAGTGGCAGCTCATCAGCAACACGCCGGACGCCGTGAAGAGCCTGCAGAACTACTTCCAGATCTACTCGGGCAGCATGGTTAGCCTGAACATCCTGCAGAACGGCATCCCGTGGTACAGCTTCAACTTCGCCTTCGGTAACTGCACTTGGAAGCCGGCCGCCAACGGCGTCTGGTACCTGTGCAACACCACCGACAAGGACTACATCAAGGCGCTGCACATGTTCGTAGATCTTGCGAACTACAGCATGAAGTGGGGCTCGACCTGCTGCCTCTCCATTGGCGGCAACCCCCTGTGCTGCTGCTACGGGAAGTAGTCCGGTAAGGCAACTTGTGATGCGAGGGGGCCGTCCTTCGGGGCGGGCCCCGTTTCGTTGCCTGCGGGAGCGCCTCAATTCATGGAGAGATACTCTTCGGCCTCGGCGCGCTGGCGTTCCATCTCCGCTTCGGGGTCCACGGGAGCGGGCGGCTGGTGCGGAGGGCGCATCGTGCCGAAGAACGGCGTCATCCAGCCCCAGGCCGTGCGTGGCAGCGCGATCTCGCCGGGAGGCTCCGGCATCGGCAGTTCTTCTTCCTCGAGATAGTCGGCATCGTCGAATCGAGCTTCATCTTCCCCATACATGGGCCACCTCCGAGACGTTCGGAGAAACGTCAATCCCTGACGTGCAATGGCCGAGCCAGAACGGCCCGCACTCGTGCTGGGTGTCCGGGCGCGCGGGGCGCGCTCCGTTCGCGCACAGCGCATCCATTCCGTGGAGGCGCTGACATCTTACACACTCGCTTTCCGGGTTGCGGCCCCGCAGTTCGGCCTGGTTTCGCGCTACCGCGGGCGCATCCGGCAGAACTGCTTGGCCGTTGTGCGAAGTTGCGAACGTGGCTGAGGAAGTATCTGGCCTGCAGCGGAATCTCCCGGCATTGTGGCCGGGGCTCCGCGAACCAGGCTACAGCGAGTCTTGACAAGGCCGTAATCGTGTGTTAACATTAGGTTGCGGCGGGCCTACGTGCCTGCGGCGTTGCTTGTCTATGTATTACTACCATTGTGCCGCTCCCTTCCGTGGATGCAAGCTAATCGCAGTCACGTAAAGGAGATTGGACCATGTTTACCAGAAGCTTGCTGCTGGCCGCGTTCGCTATGGGCGCGATTAGCGTGGCATGTGCGGACCTCGCGGAGCAGGAGCCCAACGACACGTTCCCCGGCAGCCACATCGGCATGCTCAACAATGGGGAGAACATCACCGGCTCCATGACCTCGTCCGACGACGACTTCCACTACTTCGACACGGCCGCTAACGGCTCGTGGGCGCTGCGCCGGTACATTTTCGATGTGAATGTGGACCCCAGCAACGGTGACTCGTACCTGTACATCTACGATACTAGTCCGAGTGGCTGGATCCTCGGGAACAACGACGACGTGAACTATCCCGCAGACGCAACTAGCTGGGTCAGTTTCGACCTGTTCGACTCCGGCGGGACGAACACCTGGGGCTATTACATGTGGGGCTACAACACGTTCGACTACTGGCTGAACGTGTCTTGGTACGACCTGACCCCCACTTTCGCAGGTTCATTCAACCCCGGGGCATTGAACATCAACACGTTCGCGGCCACCTTCGATACCGAGTTGTCGTTCTTCGACGGCTTCGGCAACTTCATTGCTGCGAACGACGACTTCAGCGGCGCTCAGTCGAACCTGGATCTGGTACTGTCTCCTGGCCTGTACTATCTGTGCTTGGGCGGCTACAACACCCGCGATCCGGGTGACGCGATTTCCGGAGGCGGCAGCTGGGACCGCAGCGGCGCCGGCGGCGGGATCGACACCAGGGGGGGCGACTACGGCCTGAACGTTGGCGGCACCTTGATCAACGGTACGCTGGCTAGGGGCGACCGCCACTGGTTCACCATCGAGGTGGTTCCTGAGCCGAGCACCTACGTAGCATTGGCGAGCGGTCTTCTCGGCTTGCTCGCTCTTCGGCGACGCAAGTAGGCTCGGACGCAGGTACATCCGTATGAGGCGGGGCCGGACGGCCCCGCCTCCTGACTTTGTGGCCGCCGACCCGTCGGCACCTCTGTTCGGGACGTCCGTTTGGTATCATTGCGCACTCGAAATGGGCGCGGATAGCTACAAGATTGTCACCTGGGGCTGCCAAATGAACGAGGAAGACAGCGAACAGATCTCTCTCTTCCTCGATGAACGCGGTATGCATCCCGCCGACACCCTTCAGGACGCCAGTGTGGTGATCCTCAACACCTGCTCGGTACGCGCCAAGCCCGAGCAGAAGGCCTTCTCACTGCTCGGCCGCCTGAAGAAGCTGAAGAAAGAGCGGCCGGATCTGGTGATCGGGGTGGTCGGGTGCATGGCTCAGCTCAAGGGGGCGAGCATCCGCAACAGGGCGACCCATGTGGACTTCGTCGTCGGCACACGGGACCTAGCCGTGATACCCGAGATGGTGGAGCAGGCGAGAGAGCGGCGTGGCTTCGCGATGCGCACGGAGATGCCGGAGCGCAAAGGTGCCGTGGTGACCGACCTTCCCGGTCGAGCGACGGGGAGAAAGCCGAAACTGAAGGCCTTCGTGCCCATCCAGTATGGGTGCGACAAATTCTGCACCTTCTGCGTGGTGCCCGTGACGCGAGGACGGGAGCGAAGCAGACCCACCGAGGACATCCTGCGCGAAGTTCGCGAGCTGGCTGCGCATGGCACCAAAGAGGTGACGCTGCTCGGTCAAACGGTGAACAGCTACGGCAAGAACCTGTTGGAGGGCCGGGTGCCGTTCCACCTGTTGCTACGACGACTCGCAGAGATCGAGGGGCTAGAGCGCATTCGATTCACGTCGCCGTACCCGAGGGACTTCTCCGACGATCTGATCGAGACCATCCGCGATGTGCCCCAGGTGATGGAGCACGTGCATCTGCCGCTGCAGTCGGGCGACGACGAGGTGCTGCAACGGATGAAGCGGGTGTACTCGGTGAAAGAGTTCCTGCGCACGGCGCAGCGTTTGCGCGCCGCGGTGCCGCACATCGGTATCACTACGGACATCATCGTGGGGTTTCCTGGAGAGACGGAAACGCAGTTCCAGCGCACGCTGGATGTGGTGCGCGAGGTGCGGTTCGACAGCGCCTTCATGTTCGCGTATTCGACGCGGCCGGGTACGAAGGCAGCCGAGATGCCGGACCAGATCCCCGAAGAGGTGAAGGCCGAGCGTCTGAACCGGCTGATTGACCTGCAGAACGGGATCGCCATCGAGAAGAACCGTGGGTGCGTAGGACGCGAGTTCGAGGTACTGATCGAGGGGCCGTCGGACAAGGACCGGCGACTGCTGGCGGGGTACACGCGGGAGTTCCGAATGATGCACTTCCCCGGCGGCCCGGAGCGCAGAGGCCGCCTTGCCACCGTGCGCGCCACCGATGGCCATCTTTGGGGGATGATGGGCGAGCTGGTATAGGCGGTTGTTCCCCGACCGTCATGTTTGGCCCACTAACGTTTGTCTTGTCTCTCACCTCTCGCAGTGGTGAGGGTGACCAGCGGATCACCGCCCTGCTGATAGCGCTGCCACACTGCCAGCCCGATGTCAACTGAGAAGATGAAACGCGTCATGTGTACACGCTCTGCCACAATGCGAGTCATGCCACATGGCCACGCTATCCGAAAGAAGACCGCGCTGCGCAAGGAGAGGAAAGCGTTCGAGTCTCAGCACCCGCCGCAGAAGCACCTGGCATTCCTGCTCCAGGACTGGCAGGATGGCTACAACGTGGGTGGCATGTTTCGTGTGGCAGCGGCGTGCGGGGCACGGGAACTGGTGCTCGTGGGGCGCACGCCCACTCCACCACACCCGATGATCGGTGTCACTTCGATGGGAATGCACCGACGGGTGCCTTTCCGAACATTCGAGAAGTGGACCGAGGCGCTGACAGTGTTGAAGCAGGAAGGGTACTCGCTGGTAGCGGTCGAAGTGGCCGAGGGCGCTGAGCACTACATGGCATTCGAGTATCCTCAGAAGACCTGTCTGGTGCTAGGGGCGGAGGGGGGCGGCATCGGGAACAGACTGATCGAGGCGTGCGATGCTGCCGTGTACATCCCTATGTATGGAAAGGGACGCTCACTCAACGTACACGTCGCGGCTGCGGTCGTGGCCTTCGAGCTGATGCTACGTGGGACGGAGGGACACACACGGTAGCGTGTCCATCCCACCTCTCGAGTAACACGGGAGCCGTCATGTCGAGCGGTATTCGTACATGCTTCGACGAGCTCAGCATGACGACAGCCCATTTGCCATCCTCTTGTTCCGGTATGCGAGAGACGGACAGCATCGGTGACTCGTCAATCTACCTCCTCCCACGTAGCTGTGATTTGAGCGTAGATGTAGTGGCTGCGGCGCGTCGGCGCCAGTCACGGAGTCGGGCGGTCGTGGTGGCATAGAGCGACGCTTCTCCATCCCCCATGTCAGCTAGCGCGCGAGCCGGAACGCCGCCCCATGGCTCGCGATGTGGCTCGACTGCCATGCCGCGGGCCACCAGACGCATGCGCGTCAGGTCGCGAGCCTGGCGCCATAGTTGCTGGATATCATCCGCCTCACGTTTCACACTCCACAGAGCGGCCTCTCCCTGACTGATAGCCGTGGAGAGATGTCGCTCCCTTTCTCGGCACTGCTGTAGATGGCGGTCTAGGCGTTGCACGCGTCTTCGGATCTCGGCTGGCGACAGTCGGGCCGGGGTGGCATCACCTAGTAGCGCAGCCTCTGCTTCTATCCTTCGTAGCTCGGCAGACAGCTCCGTCATCTCGCTCTGTGCCGCCAGGCGCGCCCGGACGACATCTTCGAGCAACCGTATTCCCTTCTCGATGACCGCCTCCAGGCGCGCAATTTCCTTCGCGATCAGCTGGGTAGGTGGCTTTAGTATTTCGCGCGTCGACCGTCGCGGTGGTAGCATGTCAGAAGTCTACGCCCGTGCTAGTATCAAGCGGTTCGCCGGACACACCCAGACCGAAGTCGGAGCGGTAAGGCAGCGCCTTCAGGCGTATGGCGAATTGAAAGTCCTGCCCGCGCCGATATCCCGTCAGCGTGTTGCGGTAACCTATCACCGCCTCCGCGCAGTGGAGATCGTAGGTAAGTTGGAACTGCTGGGTGTCGAACTGCTTCAAGTACCCGTTGTAGAGCAACAAAAGCGAGGTCTTCAGGCGTCCGAGGCGAAACCCCTCCAACCTGAAGTTCGCATTCCCCCACCGCTCCAATCTACCGTCGTAGCGGCCCTCCGCTTGCAGGGTGGTCTCCCCTAGTCGCCAGGCGAAGGCCAACCGCGTGGTACTCCAGACCTTCTCGCGAGGGTCATACGAGGAAGTCGCTAGTGCCAAGAAGTCTTCTGATGGACGGTAGCGCAACGCCAATCCTAGCGTGTTCCACGCGACTTGTCCTCGCTTTTCCTGTAGCAGGTCATATCCACCACCGGCGCGAAACGTCAGTCCGTCGGCAAATGGCAGCTCCAGCAGAGCGGTCGCTATGTTCGTCTCGCCCCGTCGATCGAAAGAGAGCGGCGAGTAGCCGTAGGGGCGCGTGTAGCGGTATCGAAGAATGATGCCCTCTGCGCGCTCACCGGAAGACAGGCCGTACCGGGTCTCGAGTGTCTGATTCAGCACATATTGTGCGGTGCCGTCACTGTGGAAGGACTGCGCGAACTCGGAGCTGTAGCCGAACGATAACCCTCTGCCGGTCTTCGTGCTTTGCGAGGCTCGTGCGCCGAATCCCTCTCTTACAACGCGGACGTTGCGAAAGCCGTCCACGTACTCTCCAACGCTCGCTTCGAGTGCCACCCTCGGCTCATCGCGCCATCCTAGCAACCTGTTCGTATCGGTCCGGAAGGTTAGCGCCGGCGTGCGCTCGAAGGAGGTGCGATAGGTGGTCGTGCCGCCGATGGGCACGAGACGTTGATAGGTGAGTTCCGCGTCGAACTTCCGTGCGGCGTAGCGAAGTCCGAGGTTGACGTCCGCCTGCTCGCGCTGGCTGAGCGTCACGCCTCCGCGCTCGGTCTCGAAGTTGGTGTATGTGATGCGTGAGGTGGCAGAGAGTCCTCCACCCAGGCGCCTGTTGTCGGAAAGACCTATCGTGCGGTTGCCTGACCCGTAGTCACCGCTGTCGTTACGCGATTCGCGATAATCCAGTGACGAAGTGCCGTAGCGTAAACCGATGGAACCGTCCAGTCGTCGTGTTTCCGGGAAGTTCGCATAGATGTTGCGACTGAGCCCGAGGCGCGAACTGAATGCCAGCTTGCCCAGACGTTCGTTATGAGTGAAGTCTCCGGTTAGTGTGTTCTGTCCGCGCTGTTGGTCGTAGAGGTTGTAGACGTTGTAACCACCCGCTCCGGCTGCATACTTCCACGTCTGGCCTAAGCCGAGACCGAGGCCGCGCTTCTCCATGGCTTCCGCACGAATGGTAGCACGCTGTTTGCCGAGCAGGTCTGCGTCGAAACGCGATTTCACATACACACCCTCGATCTGCGAGCGACCCACGTCTGGCAGGTAGCCGTTGTAGTCTGGTCGGTCTAAGGGCAACACGAAGTGACGGAGCGTTAGCAGTGTCCGGTCCAGGGCACTGATCTTAACATCTCGTAGGATGGCGCGGTCTCCCGGTGTCACCTCGATGGCACGTGCTCCGAGGTGGAAGTGCGGGTGCTCCGAGGAGCAGGTGGTCAGCGTGCCAGCATCGAGCACGACATGCGACTCTCCACCCTCGGAGTGCTGTGCAGTGCCGTATAGGTCCGAGAGTAGTCGGCCATCGAAGAAGCTGGGCCGAAAGTCGGCAGTTCCGTCCGAGAACCGGTAGGTCTTTTCCCGGAAGTCCACCCACACTTCTGTTCCGGTGACCACTTGGTCTTTACCTCGCAGGGTGACGCCGCCGCGCAGTGTGAACTGCTCGGTATCCACGTCGCCCTCGGCCTCGTCTGCTCGTACGGTATAGCCGCGATACTGGAACTCCACGCCATTGCCGGCAGACACCTTGGGGCCCACCATCTTCATGAAGCCGAAGCGCTTCCAATAGATGCGTGCCGTGTCCTCCAGCGTCGGGTCCGGCGGACCCAAGTCGTGCTGCTTGGGCGGCGGGGGGCGAAAGCCGCTGGGCTTCAGTGGGTTGTCCTGGGCATACGCACACGCTGCGAACAGAAGCGCGACCCACAGGAATGCCCTCACTCGACCCTCCGCATCGCAAGAAGCGCTGCTAAGAAAAAGAACGCATTGGGTGCCCAGGCTGCCACGACGGGTGGTATCACACCCGGTTCGCCCAGAATCTTGCTGAAGAGCAGCAGCAAGTTTATGTGCGCAAAAACCACTAACACGGACAGGAGGATGCCCGCGAAGCCACCGCTGCGCGCGAAGGCCAGGCTGAAGATCGGGCCGAAGAGAGAGAAGATGACGCAGGCGAACGGAACGGCCAGTTTGGTGTGGTACTGCACCTCTTTCGCACGCACATCGCGGCCCGCCCGGCGCTCCTGCTCGATCAGCTCCCCTAGTTTCGCGCGCGTAAGTTCATCCGGTTGCGGGGCTCCCACGATGTCCTGCAGTGGAACGCGTCCCTCGATCACCATCCGCTCGATCTTCTCGAAGTGCAGCAGCCTGCCGCCGGCGCCGAAGACCCAGGTCTGGGGGTCTTCCAGCACCCATCGCCCGTTGTCGTATACGGCTCGTGGCGCCCGCGTGATCGTCACCTCCTTCACGCCCTTCGGGCGGAACGCAGTGATCTCTTGCACCTCGAACACACGCTCCGAGCGCTGCTGAACGAAGCCGAGGCAGAAAATGAACTCGCGGACACGCAGCACCGTATTCGGAGCGAGGCTCGGCTGACTCTGCATCAACGAGATGCGAAAGAAGAGCTGCTTGAACGCCGAGCCTGACCCAGGGACCACTGCCTCCTGGAACCAATACGTCAGGCCGAACATCAGAATGCCCATCACGATGTAGGGCAGGAAGATGCGTTTGACGCTAACACCCGCCATCCGCATCACCAGCACCTCTTGGTCCCGTGCCAGGCGGCTGACGGCCATCGCAGTCCCCACCGCCGTGGCGACCGGGGCGGCAATCACTAATAGGAACGGAAGGCGAAACAACAGCAGTTGCAGGACCGCAAGCATGCCCACTTTGCGATCCAAGAGCAGTGGACCGAACTCCGCCAGCAACCCGCCGGTCAGCAGCATGACTGCGGCAGCCGCGCCGATGCCGAAAGGTAGCAGGGTCTCTCCGATGAGATATCGGTCGAGACGTCTCATCGCGTGATGATACGCCACACCAGCAGCGCACCGCCGATCGCCAGAAGGGCGATGATGGGTATGGCAAGAGCGGACTTGATTGTCACGCCCACCAGCGGGGCGAGGAAGATGACTGCGAGCGCGACCACCCAAATACGCAGCAGCTTGCCGGGCGCAGACTCGGGGAGCCATCTTCCGCCCGCGATCAACACTAACACCATGCCGCCACAACGCTTACACAGGATGTCACCGGGGTCGTTCGCATAACGGCAGTTGGGGCAAGAGTTGGGATGATCGTGCGGATCGCCCTCCACGCTGCGCCGCACCCATTGGAGCATGCGTTTCTCGTCGTTCATGTATTGCGGAGCCGCTGCCACGGCTCGTTCTAAGAAGATGGCCGCGGAGGCATTGAGGTTGGCTCGGTGGCACGACCTACCGAGATCGGCGAGGGCAGAGGGATTGTTGGGATTGGAGAGAAGCGCCTTGCACGTCTTCTTCATGCGCTCGATGTCCAGCGTCTTGTGCGCCTGCTTGTTGATGAAGTTGGTTGCCACGGGTGCCCCGATGGCGGATATCCAGAGTGCGATGGACGAGCTGACCGTGACCCAGGCTTCGGGATGAAGAGTGCCGAAGGCTGCCAGACCGACAGCCGCGCCGATTCCGAGCGCGGCCTCCACGCCACCGACATCGGCCGCCACCGAACGCAGGAAGAGGTGGTGGATCCAATACCCTGCCGGCGCCCAGAGCAGCACCGCCTTCAGGAACAGCACAGCGGGCGTGTAGTCTATGGCAAGCGGCATCCCAATCGGCATCTCGCTAGAATCTTATCGTCTGCGAGCGGGCAGTCCTGCACGAATGCCCGGTTTTCGAGCAAGGTGGCGTTGGGCCCGGCGCCTAGAAACTCACGCAAAGGACGCAGAGAACCGCCGAGATCGCGACTACACCGACGCGGGCTCCGACGTATGCGCGGCATCTGCGGCCTTCGAGCCGCCGAAACGGAATTTCGGCTCTTCCCCACGCAGCAGACGGCGGATGTTCGCGCGGTGATTCACGATCAGCAGAACCGCGATCACCAGGATCAGAGCGCGCACGGACGTCGGCGAATCAATCACGAGCACCAGCACTGCCGCGCTGAGCGCCCCGAGGAGCGAGGCCAGAGACACCCATCGCGTGACGGCGAACACTACCGCGAAACTGGCTAGAGCGCCGCCCGCGATGCCCGGAGTAGCCCCCAGAAGCAGCCCCAGCGCGGCCGCAACGCCCTTGCCGCCGCGAAACCCGAGAAACGGGGAGAAGGTGTGACCGAGAACCGCCGCGGCACCTGCGGCCACCGCAAGGTCCGGCCCCGCGACCATGCGCCCGACCACAGCAGGCATGAACCCCTTCGCAACGTCCAAGAGCAGCACGACAGTGCCGATCAGCGGTCCGGCGCAACGAAAGACGTTGGTCGCACCGATGTTGCCGCTCCCCACCGTGCGAATGTCCACGCCCTTCAGCAGCTTGCACAGCCAAAAGCCGAACGGAAGCGATCCCAAGAGGAAGCCGCCGACTACGAAGCCGACGTACTGCAGCAATCGGGCAGAATCCACCTCACCCATCGGCTATCGGCTTCTCCTCATGCGGTCACGTTCCTTCGCGGCTACTCTGCGTTGCTCGGCGGTCTGCGAAGCGACTGCAGGTCATACAGCTCCGGCCGACGGTCTGCCAGCGGCTCCGACTCGAACTCGCCTGGCTTGACGATTACGCGCTTCTGACGAGCCTTCTCGGGGTCTATGGTGGCGGTCAGGATGGTCTCGTCTGCATGGTCCGCGAATGCGATCGGTTTGCCGTCGAAGCCCCAGATGCCGCTCTTGCCGATGAAGCGAAAGCCTGCTTCCTCCCCCACGCGGTTGGAGGCGATGACGTAGAGCCGGTTTTCGTTTGCTCGTGCGGGAGCCAGGAAGTGGGGCGAGCTTTCCGCCCCCTCCGGCCAATTGGTGGGGACCAGAATGGCATCCGCGCCGCGTAGGGCGAGCGACACGCCAGCCTCCGGGAACCGCAGGTCGTAGCAGATGAGAATGCCAAAGCGCCCGAACGGCGTGTCGAACACGGGCAGGGCGGAGCCCTTGTCGGCAAAGCGATCCAGCCCGATCCAAGGCAGGTGGGTCTTGCGGTATACGCCCAGCAGACCGTCCGGGCCGAGCAGCGCGGCGCTGTTGAACAGCCCCGGATCTCCTCGCTCGGTGAAGCCGATTGCAGCGCACACACCGAGCCGCGCGCACTCACCGGCTAGAGACCGGACCTCCGGCCCGTCGGCGGCCATCGCGTGGTTCAGCGCAGTTTCGCGGTCGGGGAATCCGTACCCGGTGAGCGCGCACTCGGGGAAAACGACCAGCTTGGCGCCGCGCCCGGCAGCGTCCCGAAGAAGTGCGATGACCCGGGAGAGATTGTTCTCGACGTCGGCGTAGGCAGGCGCGAACTGAACGGAAGCGACGAGTAGCTCTGGCATGGATGTTAGACTACCGCAGAAGACGGCTCGATGTAGAAGAGCACTTCACCCGGCTGCACCAAAGCCCCGTTCTCTCGCGTGATCTTGGACACGACACCCGCAATCGGGCTCGCTAGCTCACTGAAAACCTTGTTGGCTTCCAGTAGACACAGGACCTCGCCTTCGTCAATGCGGTCGCCCTCTTCGACGAAGGGGGGCTCGTTGGGTCGCCTCGAGCGATAGAAGACGCCCATGAACGGCGATTCGACGGGCTCGCCGGTGGGAGGTGCCTCGGTCGAGGCCGGCTCGGCCAGCCCGGTAAGCGATGGCACCATGGTCTCGTGCTCGAGGGGCTCCCGACGAATGCGAATACGTACCTTGCCCTCTTCGTAGGTGAGCTCGGTTAGGCCGTGCTTGTGCAGCAAAGCGGCAAGGTCTCGGAGGGTTTGAGCGTGGTTCGACAGGTCCTTCACGGCGCTTGGAGCATTATGGCCCGGAATCGAAAGAAAAAAAAGGAAGGCAGAAAGTCTCCGCCCTCCTAAGGCATACGCCCCAACCTGGATGGTACGCATATGGTATCAGAAGATTGGCCCGATGTCAAGACCGGTCCATCTTTTTTTTTGCGAGTGTTTCTACTGGGTCGCGCCTTGGCACACCGTCACCCGCGTACCACCAGGTCTGGGGCGCCCGTAAGTTCGCCGTCCAGGCGATGAACGTTGTTCGGCGGGCCGCCGGTAGGACGAGCTCTAGCTCCCCTCCTCGCCGAAGGCGGCGGGGTAGTGGGCGACCTTGGGCAAGCCAGGACCGAGGGTCACGCCGATCACGTCGAAGCGACGGGGTCGGTCGTCCTCGCTCGGGTAGTCCCAGGCGGCGGCCAACAGCTTGCGACGCTTGCTTATGGGGAACCACTCGGAAGGGGCCACTGCCGAGGGCCGGCTGCGTGTCCGAACCTCGACAAAGACCAAAGTCTCGCCATCTTCGGCAATGATGTCCAGCTCGCCGGTCGGGCCCCGCCAGTTGCGGGCAAGCACTCGAAAGCCGCGACTCTCGAGATAGCGTACCGCGACCTCCTCGCCGATCCTGCCGACGGCCTTCTTCCGCTCGCCCTCCCTAGGCACCGCGCGTACCCGTCTCCACGACGTCCGTCAGCGCAAGGACCAACTGCTCGCCACACATCGGCGCGAACGAGCGACGGTGCTCTGCACAGGGGCCGAGACGACGGAGCGCCTCGATGTGCTGAGGGCAGTGGTAGCCCTTGTGTCGTGCGAAGCCGTATCCCGGATAGCGCTCATCCAGCAACACCATGACACGGTCCCTCCATACTTTGGCGAGAATGGAGGCGGCGGCGATGCAAGGCTCGGACGCATCGCCATCCACGATGGCGGATTGGGGTAGCCCCAGACGAGGGATGGTCTTGTTGCCGTCCACGAGGCACCAATCGGGCGCGACAGAGAGGCAGCGCACCGCACGTCGCATTGCCGCGAAGGTGGCCTGCAGCACGTTCAGCCGATCTACTTCTGCGGCGCTCGCGATCCCGACCGACCAAGCCAGCGCCCGCTGCCGAATCTCGGCCTCCAGACGCTCTCTTCGGGTGGGCGTCAACGCCTTGGAATCGCGCAAGCCACCAATGGGCCGTTCGGCATCGAGGATCACGGCGGCTGCGAGCACAGGGCCCGCCAATGGACCGCGCCCCGCCTCGTCCACTCCAGCGACCAAGCCGTCCCTCGCGCGCATGGTTTCGCGCTTCCCGCCCAAGGGCCCGGATTCCTGCTGACTACACCTGAATAGATGCGCCCTCTCGTCGCCGGAACACCTTGCGGCCCAGCCAGTTGCTGAAATCGTCCACGATGGTGTAGCTGCATGGAATGACCAGCAGTGTGAGCAGCGTGGACAGCGTCATACCACCGATGATGATGATGCCTAGCGTGGCGCGGAACTCCGAGCCGCGGCCGAGCGCGAGAGCGACCGGGAGCATAGCCAGAACCAGAGCCAAGGTGGTCATAGAGATGGGTCTCAGACGTATCGGTCCCGCTTCCACCAGCGCTTCTTCTCGCCCTCTTCCGCGTCGCCTCAGGGTGTTGGTATAGTCCACCAGCAGAATCGCATTCTTCCCTACCAGTCCCACGAGCATGATGATGCCGATGAAGCCGACGATGTTCAGCTCGTAGCCTGTTATGATGAGCGAGAGCAGCGCGCCTGCCAAAGCCTGCGGTTGCGAAAGCATGATGATGAATGGGTACAGCAGGTTGTCGAATAGAGATGCCATCAGCATGTAGACGAGGATCAGCGAGAGTAGCAACGCCCTGAACATGTATCCCTGCTCATCGCCCATCACTCGGTTCTCGCCCTGCCATGCCTTCGTCACTCCCTCTGGTGGTAGGTTCATCTCGGCCAACTTGCCGTCAATCACTCGCTGCATGCTACCCGGGTTGTAGCCGGGCAGGAGTTGCGCTGTGACCTGCACCTCGCGCTGCTTATCGCGTCGTGTGATTTTGGTAGGTCCAAAGGCGGGCCTTGGCGTCGTGAGATCTTGAAGTGTCAGCAGGCCGCCGTTCTGCGAGAACGCCACGGGGACGGTCTCCACCAATCGCACCACGTTTCGGTCCCGCTCGGAGAGTCGCACGCGAATCGGATACTCCTGGCCGTTCTCGCGAAATTTGATCGTGTCGTCGCCCTCGTAGGCAATACGCATCGCGCTGCCCAACTCTTCTACGCTAACACCCAGGTCGGCCATGCGCGTGCGATCCACGTAAGCGCGTATCTCGGGTTTTCCGGGCTTCGTGGAGATATCGGCATCCACTACTCCTGGTATCTCCGAAATGGCATCGCGCACCTGCTCGGCACTCTTTCCTACCAGGTCTGCGTCCTGACCGTACAGCGAGATGATGATTGGTGCGCCCCATCCCCAACCGCTCACCGCGCTCACGGTCAGCGTGCAGTCGGGGATGCGTCCGATCTTCGCGCGCAACTCGTCTGCAACGATGGTGTCTGGTCGGGTACGAATGTCTGGACCGGTTCTGCCGAGCAGCTGCTCGCCGAAGCTTCGCTTATCGTTCAGGACCACGCGAAGCTGTGCCACCTGTGACCCCGACTCGCCGGAGCCGAAGAAGCCGCTGGCAGTAGAGCCGATGGTGGAGAAAACATACTTGACGTCCTTCGTGGCCATCGCGATCTTCTCCACCCTCTCCACCTCGCGCTTGGTGGAATCCAGCGACGTGCCGGCGGGGAACAGCATGTTTATGGAGACGTTAGCGGTGTCTGTGCTGGGAGCGAACCGGAACTGGAAGACGGGCTGACCCTTGAGTTGGCCCAGAAACGTGCCAAGAAGCATGGAAGCCGCGAACATTCCCGCCCACATGGCGAACAGCGCTCCGGCCCGGAACCACTCCGCGCGCCGACGCAGCACCGAAATGAGTGCTAACACGGCGGCAATGCCGAGTAGGTACATGGCAATCGCTGACACCGCGCCCGCCGAGGCTGCATAGCTCGGCATGAACGAGCCGGCAATCAGGAAGAAGACCGAAAACAGCACGCCAGCACCCAGGAACACGGTAAGCCATCGGTGCCTGAGGGCGGCGGCCAAAGACACGCGATAGGCCCTGGTGCAAGCTCCCCACACCCTCTCGAACAGACCGAAGAAACCGCTGACGTGTTCGATCTGCTCGCCCGAACGGTACCATCGGGCGGCGAGCATCGGAGTCACTGTGAACGATACGAACAGCGAAAGCAGGGTCGCCGTCGCAACGGTGATACCGAAGCTGCGGAAGAACTGGCCGACGACCCCACCCATCAGGGCGATCGGGATAAACACCACGACGTCTACCAGCGTGATGACAATGGCAGCGAGTCCGATCTCCATTCGCCCGTTCAGCGCCGCCTGAGGTGGGGGCTCCCCCATGGTTAGGTGCCTGTAGATGTTCTCCAGCACCACGATGGCATCGTCCACGAGGATTCCGACCGCAAGCGAGATGCCGAGCATAGTCATCGTGTTGAGGGTGAACCCGAGAGCCTTGAGCAGCATGAAGGTGGCAAGAATGCACGTCGGTATGGCGATTGCCACGATGATGGTTCCCCGCAGGTTGTGCAGGAACAGGAAGATGATACCTATGACCAAGGCGATGCCTACGTACAGACTCACCTTCAGGTCGGTAAGGCTCTCCTCGACGTGCTTCGCCTGGTCTTCGATGGTAGTGAACACGAGATCCGGATACTCCTTCTTCAGCTCCTCGACCTCGAGCTTGACCGCCTTGGAGATTTCGACGGCGTTGCCTTGGCTCTGCTTCTGAAACACCATGGCAATGCTGTCGTTTCCGTCCAGCCTCGTCTCCGTGGTTCGCTCGGCCACCGAGTCCGTCACCTCGGCTATGTCAGATAACCGTATGACAGGCCCCTTGGCCATGGGATTGGCGCGATTCTGAAGCTGTATGCGTAGACTGCGCAGCTCGTCTATGGTGCGGAACTCGCCGTAGATTCGAACCGTGTACTCACGATTGCCCTCGATGGAGCGCCCGGCGGGAACATTGTAGTTTGCGGCACGGATCGCGCTCCAAACCTGCGTGATGGGTAGACCGTAGGCTATCAGCTTCTCCCTACTGACCGATACCTGTATCTCACGCTCGTCGCCTCCCGTGACTGCGATCGCGCCCACCCCGTCTATGCGGCTGAATCGGTCCTTGAGCACGCGGTCCGCGAGGTCTCGAAGCTCTGCAGAGGGACGCGTGGAGGACACCGTCATGTACAGGATCGGCTCGCTGGTAGTCTCGAACTTTTGGATAGTAGGGGATAGTGCGTCTCGTGGCAGGTCAGCTCGAATCGCTTCCACCTTGGCACGCACGTCGTTGAACGCGACCTCTACATCAGTACCGACGTCAAAAGTCGCCAGAACGACGGCCGCACCTTCCTGAGACGTGGATGTTAGTTCGCGCAGCCCAGCGGCAGAGCTGATGGCGTCCTCCACCTTGCGCGCAACGAGAGTCTCCACCTCCTCCGGACCCGCACCGGGGTATGCCACCACTACCGTAACTGCGGGGAAGGAGACCTCCGGCTGAAGCTCCACTCTCATGGTGTTCAGCGCCAAGCCGCCGAGCACGATAGAGCCCACGACAAGCATGAGAATGAAAATCGGCCGGTTGATGGCCAGTTTGGTAAGCCACATAGTCCGAGCTCCCCTCTAGCGGACGGATCCCGCTGGACGTCCCGGTTCGTCGGTGTCGGCATCCTGTCTCTTTTCTAACTGCACCTTGCCACCGTCTACCAGCATGTCTGCGCCTTTGACTACCACTTGCTCGCCTGGCTCGACACCTATCACCTGCACCAAGTGAGCGTTGCTAAGGCCCAGCGTGACGGGGCGCTTCTGGGCGGTGCCTCCCTTCACGACGAACACCACTGGCTCGCCACCCCGGGACACCACCGCATCCTTTGGCACTACTACCGCTGAAGGAACGCGACGAACGGCAATCTCGCCCCGGGCGAACATGCCCGGCTTCAGCACGAGCCCTTCACGCTCCAGAGCGACGCGTACCGTGAACAACCTCGCCTGGTCGTCGCCAACCGGACGCAAGGCTGCCACGCGGCCAGTCAGGGTCCTGTTCGGATAGGCATCCAGGCGAACGGTCACCAGCTGACCCACGCCGATGTTGGCTAACTGCGTCTCGGAGACGTTGCCCTCGAAGTACACACTGCCGAGGCTGACAATTCGAAGGATCGCCTGCCCCGGCATGGCCATCTGTCCCGGGTGGCCCATGCGTGTTTCCACCTGTCCGCTCACGGGTGAATAGATGCGGGTGTTCTCGATCTGCTGGTTGGCGAGTTGCACCTGCGCACGTGCCTGTGCAACCGCGGCGCGTGCGGCGGCCACCTGCTCTTGCCTAACAACGTCGGTGGTGCGAAGCTCCTTGGCCTGAACCAGCTGCTGCTCGGCTTGACGCACGGCCTGCCGCGCGGCCTCGATATCCTCTTCGCGTGTACCCTCTTTGACGAGGCTCAGGGTGGCTTGAGCCGCCTCGTACTGTGCGCGCGCAGTGTCCATGCCCGTCTTCGCGATGTCGAGCTGCTGCTTGCTCACCGCATCCTTAGCGTAGAGGTCTGCAATGCGCGCATGGTCGGCAACGGCCAGGTCCCAAGCTGCCTTCGCGGCATCTACCGTCTTCTGCGCCTGCTCGATCTCCTGCCGCCTGGCGCCCTCTTCCAGTTTCTTCAGCGTCGCTCTCGCCTGAGCCAGACCAGCTTCTGCAGCGCGAATGGTGGCCTCGGTGACCACGGGCGAAGACCGCGCGCCTGCCTCGGCCTGCGCAAGGGCAGACCATGCCGACGCAAGGCCCGCTTCTGCTTGGCGAAGCTGCGTTAGCAGCTCATCCGTCTCTTGCGTCGCGACGAGCTGTCCTGCGCGAACCGCATCGCCCTCACGCACCAACACTCGAGACAGGCGCCCGGCGATCTTCGGGCTTAGTGTCAAATCGTCGAGTGCTGCCAAGCTTCCGGTGATCTCGACTGTCTCCACCATCTCCTCGACCCTGGCCGGTTCCAGGCGGACCACCGTGCGGGTCTCCGGTTTTGCAGGTCCTGCGGACGGGGCCTGCTCGGGCTGGACCTTCGCGGGACCGCCGCAGCCTGCTATAGCGAGCGCGAGTGCTGCCGGCAGCACGAAAGGGACTCTCTTTAGGAACATTTACACATCCTCCGATCCGACTGCACGCTGCAGTTGGGAGTAGGCCTGCAGGTAGTCGTATCGCGCGTTCAGGGCGTTCAGCTTGGCTTGAGTCAGCGCCAACTCGGCGTCACTGACCTCGAGCTGAATCGCCAGTTCGTTCTTGTAGCGGAGCTGGGCGAGTCGCAGCACCTCTTCCGCCTCGGCAAGCGCGGCCTCCGCGGTCACCAGACGCTCCGACGCCTCCTGTACCGACAGCAGTGCCTGCTTCACCTGCAAGGCCACTCCCAGCTTCGCTTCCTCGAAGCTGGCCCTCGACTTCTCAACGTCTGCTTTGGCCTGCCCGACACGGGCCTTGGTGATGTTGCCGTCGTACAGCGGGAAGGAGAGGACCGCAGCACCCGTGTACCGCTCGCTGCGGTTGTTGAACAGCGTGGTGCGAAAGTTGAAGTCTCCGACCACGGAAAGGGTGAGCGAGGGCATCATCCCTAGCCGCTCCAGGCTCAGCACCGACTCCTGTACGCGAGCCACCCACTCGAGCTGTCGCAGCTCCGGCCGCTTCTCGAATGCCTCGGCGGTCAAAGCGTCCAGCTTCCCTCTGCATTGGGGCAGATCGCCCGCGGGTGCCAGTTCGAACGGCGTGTCCACCGCACGAGCCAAAACGTTGTTGAACGCCGCCTTCGCAAGGGCCACGGCGTTGCGTGCCGAGATCAGCCCTTGGCGGTTCTGGGCTACTTGCGTCTTTGCGCGCAACACGTCTATCTTGCTCGCGGTGCCTGCCTCTACTTGGGCTTCGGCTACGCGCTGCCGCTCCTCGGCGTTCTTGACTGCGTCTTCGGCAATGGCCACCGAGGCCTGCGCGCGCAGCACGTTGTAGTACGCGAGCTTTACGCGCAGCGCGACTTCGGCTTCCTCCGCACTCAGGCCCGCGTGCGCCGCGGTCTCAAGGGCCTTGGCGCCACGCACACCGATCCGTTGCTTGCCGGAGATGTCCACCGCCTGGCCGAGCACCACTTGGGCAGTGCGCGAGTCTTCGGGTTGGATCACGATGGACTGGGTGATCGAGTTGCCGTCGGGGTCCTGGCCTGGAAACTCCGCCGTGGTCTTCTTGTCGAAGCGCGTGTACGTTGCCGAGCCGGTGACCTGAGGACGCATCGCGGCATAGCCCTGATTGACCTGCTCGCGGCTCTTCGCGAGTTCGGCGCGAGCGCGGCGGACGGACAGGCTATTCTCCAGGGCGATTCCGATCGCCTGATCGAGAGTAAGCATCTGAGGGGATTGCTGAAGCGCAACGGTGCTTAGAGCCGCGAGGGCGGCTGCCATACCGAGAACCATCCTTAGTCCTCCTCCTTCGTAAGTTCCGACGCTCCTTTGCGTTCCACGCTCTCAATCCCTTTGGCCATGAGGTCGAGAAAGGAGCGCACAGCGTCAATCCTGCACATCATAATCCCGGCGTACACTGGATGCCGCATCACCAGTAGCTTGTCACCGGGGTAGTAACCCAACTCGTGCCGCGCCTCCGCCGGGATAACGACCTGCCCTCGCTCCCCTACGGTGACAGACCCGTAGAAGTGCTTTTCACAACTAAACTGCTCGTGATTCGCCACGGACCCTCCTTCCAATCCGCACGAAAACTCATGCGAATCATGCGAAGTATACGGCGCCGGCGTGAATACGAAACGGCTGAGGAGCGGGCCTTAGGCCAATGGGCTCGTCTTGCCGCCTCACACGTCGCGGATGACGAGCAGGCGGATGGGGATGCCGACCACCTCGTGCTCGCCGAGGGGAATGTCCGGGTGGCGCGGGTTGCGACTGCGGAGCACGGGTCCCGTCGGCGTATCCACCCACAGCTTGACCACGGGACACCCCTCCACCTGCACCACCACCGGATCGCCGCTCGCCACGCGAAACGACCGCTTCACGGCCACCAGCGCCCCGTGAGGAAAGTCCGGCTCCATCGAGTCGCCCTGTACTCGAACGTAGAAGTCGGCCCCGCGCGCGAACTCCTCCGGCACGACCGCGGTCTGCGGCTCGACCAGTGCCTCGCCCTGCCCCGCGAGGCAAGTGCCCTCGACGGTCACTTCCACGAACGCGCCAGGGGGTGAGGCAAGGTCGGCCAAGTGGTCGTAGCCCGCCGCCCGCAGCCACACCTCGCGCGGCTCTCGCAATGCTTGGGCAAGCCGCAGTACGACCTCCGGCGAGGGAACCACCTGCCCCAGCATCCAGTTGGACACGTAGGACGGGTTGACGCCGGCGAGCGCTGCGAGCTTGCGCTGGCTCAGTTTGCGCTCTCGCATCACACGCTCCACTTCGGCTAGAAACCTCGCTGCTCTCGCCACAGCTCCCACCTCCTTCTCACGCGTGCATCCATCGGGTCCCCGCCTTCGCGGGAAAGACCGGTTGACCACTTACGTCGTTCGGCAATTGTCGCTCCCGCGAAGGCGGGGACCCGGGCATTCCCCACGCGCCGGGCCGCGTCTGCCGCAACGGGGCTCTTGACATCGCGCCCATTCTACCCCTAGGTATTGACTACAGTCAACAATTATGGTAGACTTATGTCTACACCTTTTGCATGGATGAGGGGGCGTGAATGGTTTTCGTGTGTGAGGCATGCGGCAAGGAACACTCCTCCTGGAGCAGCCTCTGCTCCGAGTGCCGGGAGTTCCTCGACCGATTTCAGGGGCTGCTCGCTGAGTTCGCCGACCCGGTCCCTGCGCTGAGACAATACTGCTCCGACGAGCTGAACTGGATCGTTTTCGATGGAGACGACGACTTCGACCTGGACTGCCTGGCCCGCATGAGACGGCTGCACGACGAGGGCGTGCGTCCATGACGCGGGTCGGCCGCAAGACGAAGGTGACCGGAGCCGCCGGGGGGTGCGCCAACGGGGACGGCGCGCGGGCTCCGGTCCCTTCCCCATCTCCCATGCCGCTCACCGTGGAGCACGCGTTTCGGCGAATCGCCGGCGAGAGGGGATTGCCCGAGGGCGACTTGTTCACTCGGGTGGTGGAGTCCGGGCTGGTCTCACAGGCCGAGCAGGGGCAGGGCTGGGCCGTGAAGCTGCTGCTCGAGTCGCTGACTGCGGAGTCCGCCGAAGAGGAGGTTGCACACCCGCTCAGCCCGGAGGCCGGTCAGCGCATCTACGAGATACTTATTCAGGAGCGGGCGATTGACAGGTAAACGGGCCCTTGCCCTGGCCGCGCTTTCTTCGCTGTCCGTGTATGGGCGCGTTGTGCACGGCATCGAGGCTGCGCGCCATCACGACGTTTGGATTCGAGCACTGGAAGGCCCAGAGCCGGAGCGAGTGCTGATCACCGCGCCGCCGGAGCACGGGAAGTCCACATGGATAGCGGTCGTCTATCCTGCGTGGCGGCTGGCTCGCGACCCGTCGCAGCACATCGTCCTCGTTTCGGTCACGGACGCCCAAGCCGAAGACAGAGCGGACGCCGTGGCGGGCACGGTGTTGTCCGCGCCTTACCGTCGTCTCTTTCCTCATGTGCGCAAGGGGGGCCGATGGACGAGGGGAGACTGGGACCTCGCGAGGCCTCGAACGGACGACAAGGACTCGACGATGTTCGCCTGCGGAGTGGGCAGTTCTGCGCTGATAGGTCGCAGAGCGAGCTGCATTCTGATAGACGACCCGATGAGCGAAGAGACCGCACGAAGCCCCGCGGCGCGCAGGCATCTAGCGACTTGGTGCCGTCGCACGCTGCTAACACGCGCGGAGCGTGGCGCGAAGATCGTGTGCATCATGACCCGCTGGCACCAAGACGACCTCGCGCCCGTGCTGCTCCAAGCGGGCTTCACACACATCGCGATGCCCGCCGAGGGGTATTGGGGCCAGGGCACGGCGCTATGGCCGGAGCGTTTTCCGTTGGAGTACCTGCAAGGCCGACGGCGCGACATGGGCAGCGCGCTGTACAACTGCATGTACCTTGGAGACCCCAGCGGTCTGGAAGGGCGCTTGTTCAAGCGTGAGTGGTTCGAGGTGGTGGATCGTCCACCCGCGTTGCGACGCATCGTGTGTGGGTGGGACCTAGCTGCCAGCGAGCGTACCGAGGCCGACTTCACCGTGAAAACCACACTCGGCCTGGGAGTGGACGGTGTCACCTACGTGTTGGACGTGTGGCGCGCGCGCAGGGAGTTTCCTGCCGTACGCAGGGAGATCGCCGAGCAGGGGCTGCACGACCGTGCGGATGCCATCGCGGTGGAAGCCAACGCCTTCCAACTTGCCGCCGTGCAGATGCTGAAGCGAGACGGCCTACCGGTTCCTCTGCTACCCATTTCGGCAGATCGCGACAAGGTGAGCAGGGCGCTGGAATGGATCGCAGCTGCCGAGTCGGGCCTTGTGAAGCTACTGAATGGTAGTTGGAATGACGACTGGCTGGCGGAAGTGTGTGGCTTTCCGGATGCACCGCACGACGATCAGGTGGACAGCTTCGGCGTGGCTTGGAGGGCCTTGCGGCGGTTCGTGCCTGAGGGGCGGACGATACGCGCGGGCGAAGATAGGCTGGACTCGGCACTAACAGATTGGTAGGGGGATCATGATGAGCAAGCTGTTCGGGGATAGAACGCCGCACCTGACGGGATCGGTGCTGCAGTCCATGCGCTATCCGGTGGGTGCTGCGACGGAGCCGGTTGCGGGATACGACGATCTGCGGCGGCGTTGGAGCGTGTTGAGAAAGATGGAGCGCGACCCGGTGATCGCCGCGGCGCTCGCAGTGAAAAGGTGGCTGCCGATCGGCGACGGGTGGCGGGTGTATGCAGCAGGACCCGATGAGAACAGCCGCGAGCGAGCGGGCTTCGTTCGCTGGGCGTTCCAGCAGATGCTGGGTACGGTGGAGGGCCTGATCTCCGATGTGCTGGATGCGGTGGGCATCGGATTCAGCGTGCTCGAGAAGGTGTATCACACAGTGCGCACTGGGCCCTACGCAGGCAAGATCGTGCCGCTGCGATTCGTGCCGAAGGACCCCTCCACCATAGGATTCGAGATGGATGAGCGAGGCGACGTGCATGCTATCACCATCACGGTGCCCGGCGTGTGCCATGCAAAGCCCTACCCGCCCGAGAAGTTCGTGCACTACGCTCACGAGCCTCGGTACGGCAGCCCATACGGCAGCGGTGACTTGCTACGTGCTTATCGCTCGTGGTGGTCGAAGGATAATGCACTGAAGTGGTGGGCAGTGTATGTGGAGAAGTACGGCATCATCCCTCGCGTTGCCATGTATGAAGACGGCGCGAGTGTCGAGTTCCAGCAAGAGCTTCTCGACCAGTTGAGGGTGTCGGCTGCGAACACGGAGTTCGTGCTACCGCGCTCGGTGCAATTGCAGCTGCTACAACCGACGGGAGACGGCACCGCGTTCGAGCGCTTCGTGCAGTACCACGACAAGGAGCTCGCGAAGGCCGTGTTAGGAAACACACTGCTATTGGACGAAGGAGATCGCGTAGGCAGTTTAGCCTTGGGACGGGTACACCAGTCGGTGGTCGAGTCTCGTGTACGGAAACTGAAGCGGGAGATCGAGGACCGCGTGATGGGAGAGCAGGTGATACGGCCGCTGATCGAGCTGAACTACGGTGACAGCGAGGCGATGCCACGCTTCGCCTTGCCCGAGCCCAGTCGCGAGGACGTGGCGCGGCTTTCGGACGCAATCGCGAAGCTGACTAAGGCGGGTGCCGTGGACCCACGCGAGCCCTGGATCCGCGACCTCCTCGGCTGGCCGACTCGGGGTGGAGAGGAGTAGGTCTCCGAGAGCCACGACGGTTCGTGTCATGATACTGCGTTCGCGACTGGTGGGTGCATGCTTCGACGGGCTCAGCATGACGGGTGCTTCGACGGGCTCGGCATGACGGTTGGGGGTGCGGGGGTGGTTGCGGTGTCATGCTTCGTCAGTGATGAGGCCCAACATGGTCCCCTCCACCCGTAGGCGGACGGAGGGATAAGATGGGGTGAGGGG
>JABRVX010000044.1 GCA_039961735.1 Fimbriimonadia bacterium | reverse complement strand
CTCGCGCTGCTGGAACGACCTCTTCGTCAACGACGTGAACCTGATCGCCGGGGTGGGAGTGACGAACTACAGCGGCGTCCAGGTGTGCGACCTGAACGACGGCGGCGAGGTCCTCTGGACGGTGGCCGACCCCGCCACGTTCGAGTGGTCTCTCTACCTCTCCACCCCGGTCCCGAAGCCGGGCGCCCTGTGGCTGCTCTTGCCGTGTGCGCACCTGATGCTCCGGCGGAGAAGGAGGTGAGAGGGCCCCATGACCTACGTGCCGGCGATCTACTCGATGCGCAACACGCGCTGCCAACAACCCGCGGATGATGGACGCCGTGCTGGCTTCGACCACCTGCCCATCGGCTGGAACTCGGCGGCGCTGCCGTCGGGCAAGGTCGGCAGGCCGGCCTTCTCAATTCAGTGAGGGTACATCGGGGAAGGCTGCGGCACTCTCCGCCTCCGCCGAATGCAGCAGGCGGCCGAAGCGCAGTTCGTCCGCGTCCCCGGCGTCAAAGAACAGCGTGAAGTTGTTCAGGGCCGTCTCGTCGCCGTAGGGGACGGTCTCCACCACGAACGCCATCGGTTCGGGCACCCTCGGGTCCCGCACCCCGGCGATGTAGTGGATGTAGGTCTGGCCTCGCACGTCCTGCTTGGCCCACACTTCCATCGGCTTCTGCAGTGCGGGCGTCACCCAGTCCATGAAGCGGAGCTGCTCTTCCTCGGGGTCGGCGTCGCGTAACATGCTCACGGTGGGCTTGTCCGGAAGCTCGCTGAACGGTGTGCCGATGAGGCTGGGGAAGGGTGGCAGCAGCGTGTGCCAGTCGCTCGCCTCCTCGTCGGATCGGAGCGCGCGCCATGCGAATCTTCGCAGGCAGGTGGTCTTGCGCGCCAGGCTGCGACGAAGCACGTCGGAGGCGAGCAGCGTATGATCCTCATACAGGTCGCGAGGGACCGCGCGCATGCGCTGCAGCAGGTCGCTCGCAATCTCCTCTAGGGGGCGCCTGTCTCGGCTACGCTGGAACGCCTCGGGATCCGCGACCGCCTCGCCTTCTTCGCCCAACTGCGGATCGGGGCGCAGCAGGACTCCTACCCCGGCAGCCTTGCCCCAGGGGAGCGCCCCCGAACCTACCTGCAGCCCGATGACATCGGGGATAAGCCGCATAGCGTTCGGATTCTCGGAGAGAAGCATCGCTGCTGCCAGCGTTCGAGCGGGTCGGATCTCTTCCAGCAGCAACCGCGCGCGCTCCAAGGCACCCGCATAAAAGAGGTTGCCAAACACGTAGAGGCAATCGCCACCCGAGTGCGCGGTGGGCTCGATGCCGCAGCGGTAGTGCTGAGCCAGTGCGAGCGCAATCGGCACGGACTCTCGGTCGTGTGCGAGAACAGCAGACGGCGCAAACCCTGCGCCCTCTATATCCTCGGCGAGTCGCCGCAGTATGGCTGCCACGTCGTCCATGGAGAGGTCCGCGATGCCGGGGTCGTGTACTGCCAACCCATCATCCCCGGCCTTGCCCAGGATGACGGCGATCTCGTTGAGTGCGAACAGCTGGTTCCAGTCGCGCGGTCTCTCCGAGCGAAGCTCTAAGTGTTCGGGCGGCTCTGGAAGCGAGAAGGGCGGTGTCTTGCCCTTTTCCAGAGCTCGGAAGCAGCGTGTCCATAACTCGCTCAGTCCGCGCGTCGCAGACTTCCCGTCGGCCAAGAAGCGCCGCAGCTCGCGCGCGACATCTTCGGGCAGATAGGCGAACGCGGGCTGGTCGAGCAGCGATGCGAGCACGGGCCGCCACCAGAGGAAGTCGGTTCTGGCCTCGATTACTGCGTCTACGAGCGCCCTGAGATAGAGTGACATTGCGTAACCGCGGCGGAACTACCGCTCTCCGGCCCTCTTATGCCGTCTTCGTATCTCGAGTATCTGCGCGGCGTTGATGAAATTGGACTGCCGGATCCGCTCGTCGTCCGCGATCTTGATCATTCCGCCCTTGGGGACAGCTTCCATCAACATCTCTGTGAACCGGTCGGCTTCCTGCTCGGTGTCGAAGGACAAGTTGTAGGTGACGAGGCGATTGTCGTCGCCTCTTACGGTGCTTACGATGTGCACCATGAACTCCCCTGCCATGGCTCCTCCTTGGGTTCGGTCGTCCCCATTGTAGTCGGTTCGCACCCTGCTCGGCCAGAATGGGTGTGCTTATGGACCGTGTGCTACAATCCGTTCGCGAACTTGAAGCACGTCGTATCTGTGAGTCTGGGGTCCGGCAAGCGCAACAAGACGGTCGAGGCGACCCTGTTCGGTGAGCCGTTTCGCATTGAACGGATCGGCACGGACGGCGACCTGGACCGTTTCGCTTCATTGTTCCGCGAGCTGGATGGCAAGGTAGACGCGCTGGGGATCGGTGGCGCGGACATGTACCTGTGGCTGGGCGAGCGCCGTTACACGTTCCGCCAGATTCGGAGGCTCGTTTCGGGGGCCCGCGTTACGCCCGTGGTTGACGGTAGCGGGCTGAAAAACAGCCTCGAGCGACAAGCGGTGCACTACCTGCAGGACCACCGCATCCTTCCCCTGTCCGGCATGAACGCTTTCCTCGTGATGGCGGTGGATCGCTTTGGCATGGCACAGGCGTTGGCCCAAGTGTGTGCCATGACCGCGTTTGGCGATGTGATCTTCGGCTTGGGCCTGCCCATTCCGATTCGAGGGTACGGCTCTATCAAGCTACTGGGCTCGGTGATGCTTCCCATTATCACGCGGCTTCCATTCCAGTGGTTCTATCCGACCGGTGCTAAGCAAGAGACGAGGCTGCCGAAGGCGCGCAAGGTGTTCGAGTGGGCCGACCTCATCGCGGGAGACTGGCACTATATCCGCCGCTACATGCCGGAAAAGCTGCCTGGCAAGGTCATTCTGACCAACACTATCCGCAAGGCCGACCTCGAGCTTTTGCGTGAGGCTGGGGTTCGCACCGTCGTGACTACGACGCCCCAAATGGATGGCGAGAGCTTTGGTACGAACGTGATGGAGGCGGTGCTCGTCGCGATGTTGGGTAGGCGGCCAGAGGAGATGACAGAGGCGGACTACACGCATGCGCTAGAGCGACTCGGCTGGCGGCCCACGGTGACCGAACTGGAGGGTGTGGTGGCATGACCGAGTTCGGCTTCGTGGTTCACCCGGTGGATGCGCGTCGCGACGTCGCGCGCAAGTACCCGATTGCGCGATTCGCGCCGACACGGCTCATCGAGGCCGCGCTGGCACGCATGAAGCCGATGGTCCTGTCGGACGGCGTAATGGTTCGCTCGGAGGCTGGTGCAGTGACGAACGGCCACTTCGTGGGCTGCCCCGCAACTCCCAACATGTTGATGCGCATGCCGGAGGAGAAAGCCTATCGGATTGTCGGTGACGCCGTGAAGGCAGCCGCCGACCTGGGAGCCGAGGTGGTCGGCCTGGGCGCGTTCACGGCGGTCGTGGGTGATGGTGGCGAGACAATCGCGCGCAACGCTCCGGTCGCAGTCACGACGGGTAACTCCTATACGGTTGCTACAGCTATCGAAGGGGCCCTGCGCGCCGCGGAACTAATGGAGATTGATGTCCGAAGCGCCAAGTTGGCGGTGGTCGGTGCGACGGGTTCCATAGGCAAGACCTGCGTACAGGTCATGGCGCCGCTATTTGCTTCAACCGCACTGGTGGGTCGTGACCGGGAGCGAGTGGAAGAAGTTCGCGAATTAGTTTCCAGGAACGGTGTGTGCGTTACTGTTGCTGAGGGACTCGCGGAGGGCCTACGAGATGCCGACGTGGTAGTGACTGTAACCAGCGCGGGGACCGAGATCATCGAGCCGCGCCACCTTAAGTCGGGCGCTGTGGTATGTGATGTTGCCCGGCCGAGAGACGTGTCTTGGCGAGTCGCCCGCGAGCGAGACGACGTGCTGGTGGTGGAGGGGGGCGTCGTGGCCGTTCCGGGGCAGGTGGACTTCGGTTTCGACTTCGGCTTCCCCAAGAACACTGCCTACGCGTGTATGTGCGAGACAATGCTGCTCGCCCTCGAAGGCCGTAAGGAGAGTTATACCGTCGGCAAGACTGTGACCGTGGAGCAGGTCCGGGAGATGAGCGAACTCGCGAAGAAGCACGGTTTCCGGTTGGCGGGCTTTCGCAGCTTCGAGCGCGAGGTCCCATCAGAGGAGATTGACCAAATCCGAGCCAACGCCCGGCGACGCAGAGCGGGATAGCGATGCATGATCGCGAGGCTGCATTCCGGCGCCGTCTGACTCTGTGGCTCCTCGTGGCGCTGCTCCTGCGCCTCGCAAACGTTGTCACACTCGAACAGGCCATCAGCGACGAGCAGGCCTATCTCAAGATCGCGTCCAACCTCGTGCGGGGCGATGGCTTCCACGAGGGCGGGGTGGTTGCCTACCGGTACCCGGCTTACGTCGGCTTCATGGCGGGTTTCTTCGAGGTGTTCGGCGAGAAACGGGAGCCAGTGGTGGTCGCGCAGGCGTTGATGGGTGTGGCGACGATCCTGCTCTTCGGGCTCGTGGTGCGGCGCAGGCTGGGTGACGTCGCAGCCCTCTTCTCGGTAGCCGTCCTGTCCGTGTACGTTCCGTTCGTGCGTTTGGCGGGCAGGATGTATACCGAGAACCTGTTCTTCCTACTAGTGCTGCTCGTGTGGTGGTTGCTGGAGCGGCCAGGTCGCCCGAGACTCGGGCAGGTGGTGCTGGCCGGTGTGCTCTGTGGCCTGGCAGTCCTGACCCGCGAGGCGTTTCTGCCGATGGCTTTGCTGTATGTAATCGCCAGAGTAGCCACTTCGTCTACGCGGCGAGACGAGGCGAAGGGGATGGCCGTTTTCCTCGCCTGCGCCGTACTGACCGTCGCCCCGTGGACGCTCCGCAACTACATGCTGTTCGAACGGATCGTGCCGGTGACCAGCAACGGCTGGTTCAACCTGTACATGGGCAATAGCGCCATTGCCGACGGTAGGTATCCGGAGAGGGCCGGAGAGATCCTCTGGTCGTGGCCCGCCGGCGAGCCGCGTCGGTCGAAGTACCTCGAGATGGACCTTGCCGATCGCTTCCGGACTGAGGTGCTCCGGTTTTGGAGGGAAGATACCGGGCGGGCACTGGAGCTGGTGGGTGTGAAGGCGTTGTTGCTGATCACTCCACCCCACATGCTGGACGTGACGCTGACCGGCAAGGTGGCCGAGCTGGCTGCAGTCGTGTGGTCGGTGATGTGGGGGCTGATGATCCTGTTGGCTGTATACGGATTCGTGCGTGGGCCGATGCCCTTCCGGGAGACCCTGTGGCCATGGACGCTGGCCGCGATGGCGGTCCTGTCGTGCCTCGCAACGTACGTCATTGCGCGCTACCGGTTTCCGCTGGAACTTGCGATGGTTTACTTCGCGGCCAACGGATTTATTGCGGCATTGACGCCGGTGCGTAGGGCATCGGAGCCGGATAGGTTGGTTGCTACCGGAGGCTAGCCTTCACTGCCCCGCCGCTTGGCATCTCGCGTCGGACGGCGGTTGGCGATTCGCCGACCCGAAGCTCAGCCGAAACATCAGAGTATGTACGCTGATGACTCCACAAAAATGCTGGGTTCTCGACCGCACCCCGCAAGGATCGCGGTTCTGCCAGCGTCTTGATATAATGGAAGGGTGGGTTGGACGTTCCAGGACCCGACATCGGTCCTGCGAGCGAACGTTTGGGGTTTCTGTGCACGTCTTCCCAATGTGACCGCTATGGAAGCGCATCCTCAGGGTTTTGCGCAGGCCGCCATTCGAGCCGAAGAGGCGGACCTGGTACGGCGTTGCCGAAGCGGCGATGAAGTAGCACTGCGATGCCTCATCGCCCGCTATCGCGCGCGGCTGGTGCGCATCGCGGTCGGGCTAATCCATGATCGTTCTGAGGCCGAGGACGTTGCGCAGGACGCCTTCGTCAAGGCCTTTCGCGACCTCAGCCGTCTTCGAGACGACTGCGCCTTCGGCGGCTTCCTGTATCGTATCGTCGTCAGGTTGTGCGTGGACAGACTTCGAGTCCGCCGCGCAGATCTGACACCCTTTGACGCCGTCGTGGAATACGGGCGGGGCTCCATAGAGACGCGACTTCTTGTCCGGCAACTCTTGGAGGAGCTGCCGCCGGAACTCAAAGCGACGCTCGTCCTGCGGGAGATGGAGGGGCTGAGCTACGACGAGGTTGCTACCGCCACGGGTGTGCCGGTTGGCACGGTGCGTTCCCGGCTTCATGCTGCGCGGGAACGTTTCCGGCGACTGTGGGTTTCGGCAATGAAGGAGGACCAGAATTGATCTTCATTCGCAGAGGGTGTGCTCGATTTCGAGCCGACATAAGCCTTTTGCATGACGGTTACCTTTCGGAGTCGCGAAGGAAGCGGCTGGAGAAGCACCTCGCGATGTGCGAGCCTTGCCGCGTGCAGAGGGATCTCATTCATAGGTTATCCCAGGAGTTGTCGGCATCGGCCGACGTCGTTCCTTCACCCGATTTCGACGATCATGTGGTGTCCGCGTTGAGGCTTGCTGGCCTGCAGAGGCCGAGCTGGACGCATTGGAGGCAGTTCTCGGTCGCCGCGACGGCTGCTGCCGTTTTGATGACCGCCGTCCTGCAGTATGCGGCACTCGGTGAGTCGCCGAACCGTCCTTCCGCATCGCCCGATGCCAGCGCAAATGTTCGGCCAGACGATCTGCTCGAACAGTACAAGCTCGATCGCAACTCGCCGCTGTGGTACCACCGAGACCTTCCGGTGGAGGAGAACAAGGAAAAACACGAGCCGACGCGAGCTACCGGATAGATGCGGTAGAGTACCGTCGTGATGGCAGGTGCGGCACGCTGGCTTTGGGCGGGCGTTGCCGTCGGGTGCAGTCTTGCCGTGTTGCTCTCCCCGGCGGCCCGTTGGCACGTAGTTGACGGGCTGTTCTTCGGTTTTAATGAGGTCCCCGTGTGGCAAAGGGCGGTCTCTCAGCACCTCGGCTTGGCCGTGGAGCCTACGGTTCCCAAAGAGGAAGAACACATTTTCTCGTACTGGCTCGCGGTAGCCACGATGACCACTGGAGAGCCTAAGAAGGAACAGGACGCCGCTCTGGTTCGGGAGAGGATACGGGTTCTGGAAGAACTGCTCAAGCGCTTCCCGCATCGCGTATCTTTGCACGCACACCTAGGCCGCTACTACGCTGCCGCGGTCAGCTTCAAGGGCGAGACCAAGCAGGACGAGGCCTGGAAGGCCACTCCTCACGACTGGGAGCGCCTTCGGATACTGATGGCCGAAGGCAGCAAAAGGCAGCCGAACAACGCTTTCTTCGTGCAGATGCTGGCTGCCGCATACATGGGTCTCGGACAGCCAGAACGGGCTCTCGAACAGTGGGAAATTGCCGCAGACAAGACACTCTGGCGAGACTATGCCGAGGAGGAAGTGTTCGCGCAGTGGGACCTGCTGGAGCTGATGCATGGCCAGCGAGGCGTCCGGCAGCGTTTTCCTGCTATCGCCATGCTTCGGCTTCCTCACCCTGCACTCATCGAAGAGACCGCAACCGCGCTTCTGGAGCGCGTGACTGCGGAGGGGTCGAGAGCCGAGCAGGTGCGACTGCGATTGCTGAACGCACAAAACGGTGCGTTACTTCGAGACCAGGCTAGGCAGGTAGTCGCGGGACTGGTTGGTATCGGCATCGTCGAGTCGGCCATCGAGTGGGGGAATACGGAGACGGTGACATCGCCGCGGGTGGCAGAGGAACGGCGCGCGGAGTTTCGGCGCGCCATTTGGGACACGTTGCCGCCGGCGGAGGCCCAACTGCAAGACCGCTTCGTGGTGACGCAGGCCCGGCGCAACGATGGATACCGCGCTCAGATTCCCCAGATATCTGCGATGGAGTTCTCGGGTTGGAACACGGTGTCCGGAGGGCCTGAGCTCTGGACGGGATGGCTCTTCCGGAGCATCGCCACCTCGGCGCTGGTAGACGGCGCCTTCGGGCTTCTGGCTCGGTTCCTTCTGGCCTGGGCGTTTGCGGCTTCGCTGCTCGTGCTCTCGGCGCGTTTGCGATTGAGCCTGCCGGAGCGGCTCAGGGCAACGCTGGCGGTTCTTTGCGGGCTTACCGTGGGGTTAGTCGCGTACTTGGGCAGCGAAAGCTGGGCGGTGGGCGTTTGGTACTCACTACTGATTGGCGGCTTCGGCTATGCGGCTTCGGCATCGGATGCTCCCACCGGCGCGAACCCTGCCGGGACTGCTTATCTGACTTGGACGCGTACCCACACAGTGTGGGCCTGGCTCATGGCCATAGGGCTAGTAGTAGTTGGACTGCTCAGCTTCATCTTCCGGTACGCGGACTTCGCCGGGGTGCATCTGGCTCTAACCGGGGTCACGCCTCCGGCCCCCAACCTCTCCGTGCAGCAATGGGCAGCCTTGGGCTGGTTCGTGATCTCTCTACCGATTGCCCTCAGCATCTTCTGGGCAGCTCGTTCGGGGGCATCGCTCATCCCATCGGCTGCGGAGGGCCTCGCACGAATCGCTTCGATCGGTGCTGCTTTGTGCGCGGTGACGTTCCTACTCGCGCTGCCGCTATGCATCGTTCGGGATCGCGAAGACGTGACTCGTCTAGAACTGATCGCCAAGAACGAGCCCAACTACTACCGCAGGGCCGCAGCGCCGGTGTCCGCGGGGTACCATGAGAATTCCACCCTCGAAGGTATTCCACCGAGCTCAGCAGGAGATACCAACCCGTGAAGATCGTGATCGCAGGATGCGGGCGGACCGGATCCACGCTTGCCAAATTGCTCAGCAGCGAAGGCCATAGCATCGCTGTTGTGGACCTCCAACGCGATTCGTTTCGGCGATTCGGCAAGACCCCGCCGGCGAACATCAAGACCGTGACCGGAAACGTGCTCGACGAGGACGTGCTCGAGGAGGCCAACACGGCGAAGGCGGACGCCTTCTTCGCCTGCACTCAAGGGGACAACACGAACATCATGGCGATGCAGATCGCGCGAGACCGATTCGGAATCCCACGCGTAGGGGGCAAGATCAACGACCCGATCCGGGGCGAGGAGTACAGGAAACTAGGGTTCTTCACAATCAGTGAATGCCTGATTCTGGGCGGTGTGTTTGCGGACTGGCTCCATGAGCGCGAGATGCGTCCCGTGGAGGAGTACATCCTCGCTTCAGCGGGCAAGTGATGGCGCGGGAGGCATGACATGTACGTAGTGCTGGTTGGCGGAGGGGCGATTGGCGCCCAAGTTGCGAGGAGGTTGCGCAATGAGGGCCACGAGTTCCTGATGATCGAGAAGAGCAAGTCGCGTGCACAGTATCTCCAGGAGCTCTTCGGGGCCGATGCGGTGCTGCACGGTGACGGTTGCGAAGTGCGAGTCATGGCGGAGGCGGGTATCGGCAGGGCCGACGTCGTCGCGGCGATCACCGGTGATGACGAGGACAATCTCGTCGTGTGCCAGATGGCGAAACGGCGGTTCAACGTAAAGCGAACCATTGCCAGGGTGATTGACCCGCGCCATGAGGAGTTGTTCCGTCGACTCGGCGTGGATGTCGTGATCAGCAGCACCACCATCATCTATAACCTGATCGAACAGGAGATAGAGACCGGGGAGGTGCTGCCCATCGGGGCGTTGCAGGGTGGGGGGCTGGAGGTGGCCGAGGCCGAGATCACGAACCGCTCGCCCGCCTGTGGTAAAGCGGTTGGTAGCCTCTACTTCGCGGACGGCACTGCTATCGTGGCAGTCGTTCGAGAAGGCAGGCACATGGTGGCAACGCCTGATCTGGTGTTGCGGCCAGGCGATGTAGTAGTTGCCATCGGGCCTTCCACGACGAGCGGACACCTGCACGCACAGGTTGCAGCACCGGTGGGGACAGCCGAGGTTGGGTAGGTTGGAGCGGTGGCACTCGTCTAGATCGTATCAGTAGTACCGTCCGAGCATGAGGGGGAAACTTTGGCGTCCGTAGGCCCGATGCGCGTGGACCTTATCTTTCCCAGCCGGGAGGTGATCCGCGAATACTACCGCGGCCTGATCTACCTGGCCGCACGCACCTGCTACAGCGAGACGCCGCCCCACGAGATCTGGCAGGAGTATCGCGAGGGAAAGACGGACCCGGCGAAGGTGATCCGGGTGATCGACCACGTCCTTTCGTCCGGTCACCACAGCACCATCGAGCACATCTCGTTCACGTTCGCGATCTCGGGAGTGAGCCGAGCGCTATCGCATCAGCTCGTGCGCCACCGTATCGGGGTGGCGTTCGATCAGCAAAGCCAGCGCTATGTGAAGTTCAAGGAGGCCCAACAGGTTGTGCCGCCCTCCATCGCCGAAGACGAGGCAGCGCAAGCGAGTTTCGAGGAAGTGATGCGGACCGACGAGGAGGCATATCAGCGGCTACTCGATCTCGGCATGCCTGCAGAGGACGCGCGGTTCGTCCTGCCCAACGCGACGACCACCAATCTGATTATGACCGTGAACCTGCGAGAGCTGATCCACATGGCGGGGTTGCGGATCTGCCTGCTGGCGCAGTGGGAGATTCGGCAATTGTTCAAGCTTATTCGCAAGGAGCTGATGGCTGCGGACGAGTTCTTCGGCCGGCTGGTGGTGCCGAAGTGTGTGCCGATGGGGGTGTGCGACGAGAAGCGCAACGAGGACGGGCACTGCCGAGTTCGCCCGCACCGTAACGCGGTGCTGAAAGTCTGGGATGACTACCGTGCCGGGCGACTGCGCTACGTCGAAGCCGCATCGGAAAGGTCTGGCGAGGCGAAACGCCGAAAATAGGGATCGGAGCCTCCATATGAACCAGCCGTCACCCAACCAACATCGTCTAGCCTACCGCCTGACTTGGCTGTCGGTGATGCTGCTTGCCTGCTGGTGCGTGGCTCAGCAGGGACCGACTCGGGTCGACCGCAAGACCTTCGTTGGCAAGCCGGCGCTCGATTTCAGCGTGACAGACCTCGATGGCAACCCGCTCTTGCTGTCTTCGCTGAAGGGCAAGGTGGTGTACATCGAGTTCTGGACCTCGTATCACACCGAGTGCGTGGAGCGGATGAAGGAGATTCAGAGGCTATTCGAGGCAACGGACCGAAATCACCTGGTGATCCTGCCCGTTACTGCGGAGAGCAATCTCATCGCGCAGGACTTTCTGCGGGCCCACCAGATGACTGTCCCGGCTTACACCGATAGTTCGGGGGCGGCCCATGCGACTTACCTGGTTCATGCGATGCCGCTGTCGGTGGTTGTGGACAAGAGCGGGACCGTGGTGGAGTACGTTCAGCCTGAGGGAGACTTCGCCAGCGTGCTCCAAGCCCTTCGCAAAGCCGGCATAGTGGTAAAGGGCTCTTCCAACAAGACCTGAGTTGCGCTTGCGACGCCTCCGCCGCTTGCGGTGGAGGCTCTCCCAGACTATCTCACGGGCTCCGGGGGCGCAATCGGCCCCGACGGGCGATCGCGGCTTCAGCATGTCGCAGGGGCGCGAGCGGCCCGAGGGTGGCGGCAACCCTCCACCGCAAGCGGCGGTGGCATGTTGGCCGTATCTCCGCGAAGTGCAAAGCGGGCGGGCATTTGCCACATTGAGCACCCTCGGGGCACAGCGAACATACTGTTTAGCCTGCCTAGGCATCGTTTTTCTGTGGAAGTTTGTCGTCGTTCGATTGCAGGAACGCAGAATCGGGTGTAGAATGTAACCAACTGCTATTCTGGCTCCTTTTCCTTGGATGGCTTATTTGGTTTGTTGCCTCTCGGATGGCAATGCTGTAACTCTAGAGGAAACGGAGCACATGAAACGATACATCACGCTTCTGCTAGCGAGCGGATTCGTCGCCTCCGCGTTTGCCCAGGGCACTGACTGCGGCTTGATCAAGAAGTGGGACCAGATGGACGCCATCGACTCGTACGGTGGTGCCAGCTGGCTCGACTACGATACGCCGAGCGACGCGATCTCAGCGGACGACTTCCTGTGCACGGACCTTCAGCCGATCGTGGCTGTGAAGTTCGCTGGCTGGTCATACTACGGGAACATCTGGATTGACAACTTCGTGATCAGGTTCTGGACAGACGTTCCTGCCACTCCCGACGACGCGAGCCATCCCGGCACGCTGCTCCACGAGATTCGCGTGGACAACGCTGCCGCGCAGTGCGAGCCCGGCTGGTGGGACAATGGCGACGGCACGTTCATGGCCATCTTCCGGCCCGATCAGTACTTCTTCCAGGAAGGCACTCCGACCAATCCTCAGGTCTACTGGATCAGCATCCAGGGCGAGATGATCACGGACGGGTACTTCGATGCGTTCTACTGGAACTTCCGGCAGCGTGGCTATAACTGGAACGACGACGCAGCGTTCGCGTCCAACTACTTCGGCTACGCGCCCTGGGCGAACTGGGGCGTTGATCCGTCCGACACTGTGAGCCTGTATGACGGCGTTCTGCCGTCGGGCTGGCGGTCGCTCGATATGGCGTACACCTTGTACACCATTCCCGAGCCGGGGACTATCGCCGCACTCGGCGCTGGCCTCGTCGGCCTGCTGGCGCTCCGCCGCCGCAAGTAGTCGCTACGCGACCACTAACTAGCTAAGTCACTACCCCTCACCGCTTCGAGTGGTGAGGGGTATGTGCTTGTCAGGCCGGATTCACGCCACCTGTCTCTCTTGATCGTGAGGACGGTCTCCTCTCGCTCCTATTCCTCACCACTCGAAGTGGTGAAGAATAGGAGGTTCCCTGGTTGATAATGTCTCTCGGCCTGGCGTTATGCATATCTTGTGCTTTGCATACGAAGGACGACGTACCCGTCATGCTGAGCCCGTCGAAGCATGCCCGGGCAAGCCGCATGCTGATAGCGTCGGGGACTACCATGGCAGCTCCCGGCCTCATGCTTCGACGGGCTCAGCATGACGGGGACAGGTGTAGGTCATATCCAAAGCGTACCGGACCACCCTCTCGCCCCTATCCCTGACCACTCGCAGTGGTCAGGGATAGGGCGTAGCGAGTGGTGGTGGTTGTGAGCGCGGGGTGCGGGGTCTTACACCGCCTTGCGCATGCAGCAGAACTTGTATTTCTTTCCGCTCCCGCACGGACACGGATCGTTGCGCCCGACCTTGCCGCCGGAAGATGGGGTGATCGCACGGGGCTTATCTACGCCGTCGCGGCGCCCGTCGTTCGTCGGGCGTCCGGCCAGCGCCTCGGGCGGCGAGGCCTGCGAGCCGGCAGGATGTTCGTCCAGTCGTACCATCTGTCTCGGCGTCACCGGTTCGCGTTGCACCTGAACGTGGAAGGCCCACATCGCCACCATGCGACTGATGTTTGCCAACGTCTCCAGGAACAGTTCGTGCGAGTCCTTCTTGAACGCGATTAGTGGATCCTGCTGTGCGTAGCCGCGCAGGCCGATGCCCTCACGCAGTTGGTCAATGCTTGCGAGGTGTTCCATCCACTTGTCGTTGATGGCACGGAGCACGATCATGCGCTCCAACATCCTTACGGTCTCCGTCCCCAACTCTCGCTCGCGGTCTTCATAGGCCCGATGCATCGTCGAGACGAGTTTATCGTACAGTTCCTCGCGCTTTAGCCCCTGAATCTCTTCGAGCGGTACGTACTGAACGAGTGGGAACAGCTCGTTCATGCTACGATACACGCCCTCGTAGTTCCACTCGTTAGTCTCGGGGTCGAAGAACGCGTCGAGCCGCAATTCAATTTCGGTCTCGAGGTCTTCCAGCACCTTATCGCGCATGTCGGCGCCTAACAGCACCTTGCGCCTATCCGAGTAGATCTTCTCGCGCTGCACGTTGATCACGTCGTCGTACTCCAGCACGTGCTTGCGGTATTCGAAGAAGTGGAACTCGATGCGCTCCTGAATCTTGCGAATGGTGTTACTGAGAAACTTGACTTCGATTGGCTCGTCCTCTGGCCAGCTCTTCAGCAAGGGGTTTGCGAGCATGTTTGCGCCGAACACCTGCCAAAGACGGTCTTCCAGTGACACGAAGTAGCGGCTCTCGCCCGGGTCGCCCTGACGGCCGGAGCGCCCTCGGAGCTGGTTGTCGATGCGACGGCTCTCGTGCCTTTCGGTGCCGAGGATGTAGAGCCCACCTAGCTTCACCACCTCGGCGGCAAGCTCCGAGCGTTCCTGTTCGGAGAGCGGCAATGGTGGTGCGGCACGCTGCTTGCCCCCGCGTCGGTGGCTGACAAAGGTGCCCGCAGCAATCTCCTTCGCCTCTGCCTCCTGCTGCTCGACGCTCTGCGTGTCCTCCTGTTTGGCGATACTTCCACCGAGAAGGATGTCCACGCCACGACCTGCCATATTAGTAGCGATGGTGACAGCACCCTTGCGCCCGGCTTCGGCGATGATAAGCGCTTCCTTCTCATGGAACTTCGCGTTCAGAACGTTGTGTGGGATGCCATGGCGGATGGCTTCGTCGAAGTGCTCGATGTTCTCGGCAGGCAGACCGTGTTGGTTGACGAACCACTCCCCGTGTTCGGGAGCAAGCGGGTCGGTTGCAATCCCGAAGCGACGAAGGATGTCGTGCAGATCGGATCGCTTCAGCAGCTCGCGAGGAGCTTTCTTCACTTGCTGTCCCGGGAGCTGGGAGTTTTCAGTCGGCGGTTCCAGCGGGCGGTTGATGACCTCGAGAATCTCACTGCGATCCTGCTTGGAGATCGACTTGTCACCCTGAATCTTGTCGCGGATGCGGTCAATCAGGATCAGTGTCTGCAGCTTGTCTGCGGTGAGCCTGCCTGAGACCTTCTCCGACATCTCGATGGAGCGGGTGCCTACCAGAACGGGTTGCTGCTTCACATAGAGGCGTAGTATCTCGCGTGCAATCCCGCGAAACTTCTGTTCTTCGGACTTGTACACGACGTCCGGATGATCGGTCCGGATCATCTTCTTGTACGTCGGTACCACTACCACTTCGAGGCCGTAGATCTTGCGGAACTCGTCCTCTTCCGTCTTCGCAGTACCTGTCATGCCTGCCAGCTTGTGATAAAGGCGGAAGAGGTTCTGGAAGGTGATAACGGCGACGGTCTGACTCTCGTGTCGGATCGGCACCTTTTCCTTTGCTTCGATGGCTTGGTGCAAGCCATCCGAGAATCGTCTTCCGAACATCAGGCGTCCGGTGGTGTCGTCCACGATCACCACTTCGCCATCCTTCACTACGTACTCGACGTCTCGGTGGAAGAGATGATGTGCCTTCAACCCGGCGTTCACGTAGTGCATCATCTCTGGATGCTCGGCGAGGTTCGCGATGCCTAACAGCTCCTGAATGCGTTCGTAGCCGGAGTCATTGAGCGAAACTTGGTGCGACTTCTCATCTACTGTGAAGTGCTGGTCCTTCACGAGCCGCTTGACCACGCTGTCAATCTTCCCGTAGACCGATACGTCCTCCGAGGCGATACCCGAGATGATGTGAGGGGTTCGTGCCTCGTCGATCAGAATACTGTCAACCTCGTCCACGATGGCGTAGTGAAGTTCCCGCTGGTTGAGCTGCGACTTGTCGAACGCCATGTTGTCGCGAAGGTAGTCGAACCCGAACTCATGGTTAGTGCCGTAGGTGATATCGCACTCGTAGGCCTCGCGGCGAGTGCATGGCTCCAGATTGTTATATCGGGGGTCTGCAGCCTCGTAGCCGGGCACATAGCGATAGGAGCCACCTAACTCGTCCGACTCGGCACTTTGCCCCTGGATGACACCCACGCTCAGCCCCAGGGCGTGGTAGATGGCTCCCATCCAGACCGCGTCACGGCGGGCGAGGTAGTCATTGACCGTGACGAGGTGGGCGCCCCGCCCTTCGAGGCCGATGAGGTAAAGGGGAAGCGTTGCCACGAGGGTTTTGCCTTCGCCGGTCTTCATCTCGGCGATCATTCCCTTGTACAACACCACCCCGCCCATGAGCTGCACGTCGAAGTGTCTCATGTTCAGCGTTCGCCGTGCAGCCTCACGGCAAACGGCGAAGGCCTCGACCAACAAGTCATCGGTGGTCTCGCCGTCCTGCAGCCTTTTTCGGAACTCGTCCGACTTCTCCCGAAGGCGAGCCAAGCTCAGCGCCTGCATCTCGGGCTCGAGCGCGTTCACGGCGGCGACGATAGGCTCAGCCGCCTTGATTTCCTTGTCACTCGTATCGAACCAGCGTCGGAAAAGGTCGTTCAGCATGGGGAATGTAGGTGCCTCGTGCCGGGATATTACCTTATTGGCGGATCCGGTACCTCGGAGGTAGCAGGTCCTACTGTCCTACCGGTGACACGCCCGAGAACAGCGGCCGTGCCCACGTGTCCACCAGATACCACACCCTCTCTATGAATACGGAGAGTCGGGTCATTACGGTGTTGCCGAAGAACACCCCGAATGCGAGCATAAGCCAGAACCGCCCCGAGAACAGCATAAACACCAGCCCCGGGGCCCACCGCAGACCTACGGGGAAGCGGTCCAAGAGCCCCTGGGCCCATTCACCGATTTTCCGGCTGTGGTCGAAGCTGAAGAAGAAGAAGTTGATGGTGAGCAGCAGCGCGACCAGGAAGATGGTGTTGTTGATACTAGCCGCGGCGTCGAAGCCGCCGACGTCGTTCAGCACGATGGGTGACTTGAACGATGCGGTGACCTGCGGCACGTTCAACACGAACTGCTGTTTGATGGCAAGGCCGGCGCCACCGCCCATCACGATGCCCATCACCAATCGGGAGAGCCACAGGGTCTTCGGATGAAACAGGCCGTACCACAGGAGGCCGATCACGCCTGCGGAGACGCCGAAGAAGATGGCCCCGGCGGCCCCCCAGACCTCGGCGCTGCCGCCCGTGCCGCCGAACAGGGTTTCGAAGCCCTGCAGCATCGGCACCCACCAGTTCGGCCGAAGGATGTCCATGATGGTCGCTCCGATAGCGAATCCGATGGATGTGCCGAGCATCAGGTGCTCGGCCAGCCGGTATGCGGCGTTCTCTTCGTACAGGAAGCTGAAGATGGCGAGAGTGCTGAGCGCTGCCACCCACACGCCGATCTCGGCGTATCCGTACTTGATCCAGCGCGGGATGCCCAGGGCGAGCAGTACGATAATCACTACGCCCCAAATCACCAGAGTCAGCCTTCGGCGAGGGGTCATCTGCTCTTCTTACCCTCTTCCTTCATTCGCGCCCACGCGCCGATGTTGCCGGCGATAGCCCCGAAGATCAGCAACAGATGCGCCCAACTCTGTGACTTGATCACCTTTGTCGCGTAGGAAAGGTCACTCCAGCGCTTCTTTCGCTCCTTTTCTGTGGCCTTCATCTGGGCATCGTATTCGGGCAGCCCCATAATGCCCTCGTATTCCGCGCCGCCCCGCGCGCCGACGAGCATTCCCTTGAGTTGCCCAGCGTCCATCAACGGGTACATGTTGGTGGTGCTGATGCTGCACACGCCGGCCACGTAGGGCGTACCGTACACCTCATAGCCAAACTGGATGTACTCGAGATACGGTGCGTAGGAGACGCTGATCAGGAGATCGAAGTCTCCGCAGTTGCTGACCTGCGCCAGCCAAGGGATCGTGCTCACGTCCCGGTTCTCACGAATCTCGGTTGGTGCGGTACCGCGGAAGTCCTTCGAGAGGGATTGGATACCTTGTGCGATGTTGCTCGTCGGGATGCGATAGCCGAGTTGGACCCAGTCATCGAGGTACTTCTTCCCGTACTTAGCGGCGAGGCGGTCCACCACCTCGTCCGAGAAAGCGGGACCCTGCGGGATGGCGGAGATCACCGCGAACTTGATGTTGTTCCGGAAGAGGTGGGCAATGATGGCTGTGAACTGGCCTTTCAGCTCGCCGAGGGTTCCCGCATCCCAGTCGCTGTGAACCAGAACGATGCTCTTCGTGTCGAGCCGCTCGATGGCGTCATACAGTCCCCGTGCCTCGTGACCCATCCGGCTCGGGAGCTTCACATCCACGAATAGCGGAAAGGCAACCGCCACCACCAGCGTGAGGTAGAGCCAACGGCGGTCCAGCCTATCCAACCGCGCAAGGAGCCGAATCATCCTGATACACATTCGCCGCGCCCGTCCCGTTTCCTGCTTGCGGCTGCAGGACCCAGAGGCATCCGCATGAACCTGGTGTTCGTGCGAGACTGGGATGATGGGTACTACGTTGAGAAGCTGCGGGAGCTAGGCCTGCGAATCAGGGGATCAGCTTCTACGGCTCTCGCTGGGCAGAACACGGAGCTCCTACAACAGGTTGCCCGGGAGTCGGAGGACGATACAATATATCGTCTGGACGAAGGCGTCGAAGGGGTGTTGGCTGAGTTCTGCGCGGAATGGGGCAGGGAGCGGTCCTTTGTCCTGGTTGCGGAGGGATTGCCCGGAGGTCGCGAGGTGTTTCCGCACTCGGCACACGAAGGCGAGGCCGAGTTCGTGCTCATCGTGGACCCCGTGGACGGTACGCGCTCCCTGATGTTCGACAAGAGGGCAGCGTGGACTTTGTGCGCCGTGGCCCCAATGCCGTCGGAGGGCATGCCTACCTCGCGCGACATCCGAGTTGCCGTGCAGACCGAGATTCCGACCACGCGCCAGTGCCTCGCGGCTCAGATCTGGGCGGTAGCTGGCGGCGGAACGACTGCAGAGATGCACGACCTTCGCACGGGTCATGTTTCCGGGTTCGAGCCGCGACCGAGCCGAGCGAGCGGGTTGCAGAACGGCTTCGCGGGCTTTGCCAAGTTCTTTCCGGAAGGCAAGACCAGGATTGCGGAGTTGGAGTGGGAGCTGTTCCAGCGTGTGTTGCCCCCAAATGCCACGGATCGCGTCTTCGACGACCAATACGTGTCCAGCGGTGGGCAGCTATACGAACTGATTGTGGGACATGACCTATTCGTGGCCGACATCCGGTCGGTGCTATTCGCGCGAGAGGGTAGGGGCGGGCTCTGCCCGCATCCTTACGACCTCTGCACGGAGATGATCGCCCGCGAGGCGGGGGTCATTGTGACGGGGCTCGACGGGCAGACACTCGACTTCTCGCTCGACACCACGACGCCCGTCGGTTGGGCCGGCTATGCGAACGAACAGCTACGCGCGCTCGTCGAACCCCACTTACTCGACATCGTTCGCTCCATCTGACCGGCCGCCTGCGAGAGGGCGGGTAGCATTCGATGGGCGGGTTCTGCCAGAATCGTTATCCATGTCACCACAGGGCCGGCAACTCGTGCTGCCGCCGAAGGCCGTTCTATTCGACGTAGACGGGACTCTCATTGACACCGTTTCCATGATCATCCTGACGATGAGTGAGATGTACCGTCGCTACATCGGTGTCGAAATCCCGCCGGAAGACATTCGCAGCATCATCGGCCTGCCCCTCGATGTTCAGGTGCGCTACTTCGAGGACCGAACGGATCGGCGTCCTGACTATGAAGAGATGAAGCGATTTCAGATTGAGCTGTACGAGCAGCACAAGCACCTGGAGCGCCCGGTGCCCGAGGCCCTCGAGTCCGTTCGTGTATGCGTTGCTAAGGGCATCTCGACGGCGTTGGTAACGAGCAAGGATGCCGAGGAGCTGGCGTTCGCTCTGCCGCGAATGGGATTGGACGGAGCGCTGCACGCGACCGTCACAGCGACGGATTGCGTGCACACGAAGCCCCATCCGGAGCCCGTGATGAGGGCGCTGGAGCGGCTGGGAGTGGATCCCGGCGAGGCCGTCTTTATTGGAGACACCGACTACGACATCCAGTCCGGACACGCGGCAGGGTGTGCGGTGGGTGCGGTGCTCTGGGGTGCGCAAGACGAGCAGCGACTGGTGCAGGCGATGCCAGACATGCTGTTCCGAGAGCCCAGGGACTTGCTCGCCTGGTGCCGAGACCTCTAGATAGGATTTGCCAGATGCGAAGAACGAAAAAAACGGACCCCGTGCCAGAGCCCTCGCCACAAGAGCGAGGTGACGGTGGTAATGCGTCCGAACAACCTGCTGCTCCGGCCAAGAGGCGACGACGCAGCACGAAAGCGGTGGTCCAGCTCGCAGCCGAGCAGCCCACGGCTGAGGCAGTAGCCCCGGAGAGGGCAACCGGCACGAGGCGACGCAGAGTGACCGTGCCTGACGATGCGCCCGAGATTCCGGGTGTCGTGGAAGCTTCGCTGCACCATGTCAGGACCTCTGAGGAGAAGCCCAAACGGAAGAAGCGAACTCCCGGGGACGGTCCGGCCGTGGCGAAGCGCGAGCCGCGACACCGACGTCCGGTACGCGAGCGCATCGAGGCCGAGACCCCGCTCGAAGACCTTGGCCCGAGGATCACGCTCGAGGAACTGCAGGCCCAGTTCCAGACGGAAGGCAAGCGCGTGCGCTCTCGTCGCACCAAAGAGCGGTGGCCGCGTCCGATCCCCACGCCTTCCGGTGCCCCGCGAATAGGCATAGTCAACGGTCAACCTGTTCTGATCATCGAAGAGCAGGTCGTTGCGCCGCACTTCTTCTTCGGAAACATCAGCTCCGAGGCGTCGGAGAAGGCGGTGCTGGCCGAGATCAAACTCGCTGCCGAAAAGGGCGTGCATCTGTTCTGCCTCTACCTCGAGCTTCCCGTGGACCCGAAGCCCGACGAGCCGCCTGCGGAGGAGGCGGTCCGACTCCTCGACAGCGTGCTTGCCGTGGACCCCGATGCTTGGGTGATGTTTCGCGTGGTGTTCGTGCCGAGCGAAGGCTGGGTCGAGAAGTACCCCGACGCCGCATACCGACACCCCGACGGCTCCCAGGCCGACCCTTCCATATGCTCTAACACATGGTGGGGTGAAGCGGAGAAGTGCCTGAAGAAGCTGGTAACCGATGTCGCTCGCCGCAAGTCTGGCAAGCGCTGCATCGGCTACCACATCGAGCGTGGCGAGTGGTTCAATGGTCCGGATGACGGCTACGACACTAGCCCTGCGGCCCTCACAGCCTTCCGTGAGTGGGTTCGAACGCGCTACTTTGGGGATGAGGTGGCGCTCCGTGCGTCTTGGCACGACGGTTCGGCATCGTTCGACACACTCAAGATCCCCGACTACCTGCCACCACAGGACATTCAGGCGGCGATCCTGACCGAGCGCCGAGAACGCCGCAATGTGGACTATCACGACTTCCTTTCCGATGCGTACGTCGAGCGGGTCGGGTCTCTTGCCAGGGTGGTGAAAGAGGCGGCCAAAGGGGCCGTGTTGGTTGCGTGTTCTTATGGTTACACGTTCGAGTTCTCGCACCCGCACTCGGGCCACCTTTCGCTCGCACGGCTGCTGAAGTGCCCGGATATAGACCTCATTGCGGGGCCGCCATCCTACTCGTCGAGGCTGCCGGGCGGCGCATGTCCCTTCGCAGGTCCGATCGATTCCATCGCGCTTGCAGGCAAGCTGTTCATCCTGGAGGAGGACTACAAGACGAGCCTCGGACGCAAGGGTGAGCGGGATGACTTCAACCCGGTTCTGGAAGGTCCGAAGGACCTCGAGACTGCCCACTGGCGCGGTCTGGGAATGGCGCTGGCCCATACGTGCGGCGTTTCGTGGATGGATACGTGGGGTAGCGGATGGTTGAACAGCCCGGGCATTTGGAGCCGTGCCGAGAAGGCCCGTTCGCTGTTCACCATGCGGCTGAATGCTGAGCCGCCTGCGCCCGACGTCGCGGTCCTGATTGATGAGCGTAGCATGACGATGCTCCAGGACTCTCGCCTCGCCGTCAACCTCGTCTCCAAGGCGCGAGAGGCGGTTCTGCGAGCGGGAGTTTGCGCGGGCTTCTACCTGCTCTCCGATCTCACCCGTCGGGACTTCCCGGACTGCAGCCTCTATCTGTTTCTGAACGCCTGGGATATCGGAGCCCAAGTCCGCGCGGCGATTCGCGAGAAGCTGCACCGAAACGGGAAGACGCTGGTGTGGTGGTATGCAGCGGCCCTGCTCGAATACCACAGACCGGCACCCGAGACGATGAAGCAGGTCATTGGGATCGCGCTCAAAGCCCAGCCGTTTGCTTCACGCCCCGGCACCACGATTACGCAACACCAGCATCCGCTTACCTCGTCTCTCGAAGGCTCGACAATTACCACGGAAGATGTCTACGAGCCAACCTACTTCGCCGTGGACGATGAGGCCGAGCAGCTAGGCGTGTACACGGACACGGGGCTGCCGTCGTTCGTAACTCGCCAGGTCCGGTTGCCGGGCCGAAGCGAGGCATCGTGGCGCACGGTCTTCCTGGGAGAGCCGTTCATCTCGCCAGGGCTGGTCAGGGGGCTGTGTAGGCTAGCGGGAGTTCCGATCTACTCTTCGGCAGGCGATGTGGTGCACGTCCGACCGCCCTTCCTAACACTCCACGTGGCGAAGGGAGGTAGGCGCGAGCTGGCGGTGCCAGATGGCTACGAAGTGCGGGATGCCCTGACCGACGAGCCGCTCCAAGACCCTTCGGCAGAACTGCGGGACGGCGAGACGCGAGTGCTGCTGATCGGCCCGCCCGAGACGCTGGATCACCTGAGTAGCCTGCCGATGCCTGCAGCCCCTGCCCTTGCACCGCCTCTGCAGGAAACCGCTCCCGGCCCGCCCCCTTCGAGACGAAGCAAACCTGCCGAGCCGGTCTTTCTGCTCGACACCGAGGAGCCATCTGCAGAGTCCGCTGCAGTCGCGACTCGATCCGAGGGGGCGAGTCCGACTTTTCACCCTCACGGCAGAGAGCGGGGCAAGGTGTCGAAGCCCGTTCGGCGACGCCGACCGACGAAGCGCGAGCCTGCACTGGCACCTCCCATCGAGCCGGTTGACGAAGAACCGCCGGTTGCCTATCGCTTTCGCAAGAAGACCTAGGGGATGGAGCATCGTTGCGGCACGGTGGCAGTGGTCGGAGCACCGAACGTCGGCAAGAGCACTCTGCTGAACGCCCTGCTCGGGCAAAAGATCGCGATCGTTTCACCAAAGCCACAGACCACGCGGCGGAACCTCCTCGGGGTGCTGACCGAACCCGGCTACCAGATCGCCTTCGTGGATACGCCGGGCGTGTCCCATCCGAAGCATCTCCTGGGGGCGCGCATGGTACAGGCAGCACATCAGGCGCTCCTCTCGGCCGACGCCGTGATGTTCGTAACCGACGTTTCTCGACTTCCCGGTGAGTTCGACTGGCGTGTGGCGAAGATGCTAGAGCGGGTGGACTCGGCGAAGCTGTTGGTGCTCAACAAGATGGACCGACTTCCGCCACAGAACGTGCAGAGCCACTACGATGCACACTGTGCGTTGGCGCCCGGCTGCCCGTGGATGATGGTCTCGGCCCGAAAGCGTGACAATTTCGATCGGCTGCTAGCCCTCCTGGTCCCCCTGCTCCCAGAAGGACCACCGCTCTACCCGGAAGATCAGATCACCGACGCGCCGATGCGCTTCCTGGCTGCCGAGCTGGTCCGTGAGCAGGTGTTGCTGCGTACCCGCCAAGAGGTGCCGCATAGCACCGCCGTGCTGACAGAGAGATGGGAAGAGCGCCCGGACGGTCACGTGTACATCGGAGCGACCGTCTACGTGGACCGTGAGGCGCACAAGGGCATTGTCGTCGGCAAGGGCGGCCAGATGCTGAAGTCCATCGGCGCATCGGCGCGCGAAGGGATCGAGGAGATGCTGCAGCAGCCCGTGTATCTGGACCTCTGGGTCAAGGTGAAGCAAGGCTGGCGCGAGCGCCCAGGTACGCTGCACGAACTGGGCCTCGACTAGCGAGCGTGTCGAGGATGGCACTGCACTCGGCGTGGTCCTTAGGTGTGGCACAGACCGTGGGTAGCCATCACTTGGCGCACTCGAGCCAGGGTATAGGTTTTCACGTGCTTGGGCTGGCGTGCAGATGCTTGAGATATGCTGGCTCGTAAGTGGAGGCTCTGCGCACGCAGTTCCCGCCGCACTTCTTGGCGTTGTGGAGCCCCATTTGCGCCTCGGCAACCAGATGCTGCGTGTCCGCGAGGTCGGACCGCCAGGCGGCCACCCCAATGCTTACGGTAAACGGGCCGAGCGGGGCGTCCATTAGTGCCGGGTTCAGGCGAAGTCGCTCTGCCACGACCTCCGCCGTTTCCAGGTTCGCTCCACGCAGTCCTACCAGGAACTCGTCGCCGCCCCACCGTGCCACGAGATCGCTCCGCCGCACCGATGCACGAAGCAGGTCCCCGAGACGGGTCAATAGCTCGTCTCCGGCTTCTTGCCCGAACCGATGGTTGTAGTTATTGAGAGCGTCTACGTCAACGAACAGCACCGAGAACAGGACCCCGGTCTGCCACGCATGTTTTTGGTATTCATCGAGGACCGCGAGCGCCTCTTGCCGACTAACCACCAGTGGGAGCGCACCGCCGGCATAGCGCTCGCATGCCGTAGGGGGCGGTGGCAAGGTACCTTCCTCGGTCACTCTGCGCTCGAGCCTGCCGCGGGCGGCACGCGTTTCAGCCAGCGGCCACATAGCCTCGTCCGTCGGCCGCCCCAGTTTGTCTATGCTCTTCATCCCTCGTTCTCATCACCACACAAGCGCATCCCTCGTCCCTCGCTAGATCATTTGCCATGTCTCAGCGTCCCATCGCACCGCAGGCCTACTGTGTCTAGTCTCGAATAGCAAAACGACGACCTATCCTGCCGCTGCGGTATCATCGTTCATTCCCAGCAGGTTAGCGCCAAGGAGTGTAACGTTGCGGGCGTCACAGAGTTATCTACCTACATTGCGAGAGGCTCCCACGGATGCAGAGCTAATCAGCCATCGGCTGTTGGTTCGCGGGGGGTTTATCCGACGGCAGGCAGCGGGCGTTTACACCTACATGCCGCTCGGCTGGCGCGTGTTGAGGAAGCTCGAACAGATCGTGCGCGAGGAGATGGACCGGACGGGTGCGTTGGAGCTGCTGATGCCAGCCCTGGTGCCCTGGGAGCTGCTCGAACAGACCGGGCGCCATACCGTGGACGTGCTCTTCAAGGTGCACGATCGCCAGGGCCGTCCTTTCTCCCTCGGATTCACCCACGAGGAGATCATCACCGACATCTTCCGCCATACCGTCCACTCGTACAAGGACCTGCCTCTCACCCTCTACCAGATTCAGACGAAGTTCCGGGACGAACCGAGACCGCGAGCGGGTCTCATCCGTGCTCGCGAGTTCATCATGAAGGACGCTTACAGCTTTCACCTAACGGAGCAGTGTCTGGACCAGACCTATCGTCGAATCGGCGAGGCTTACACACGCTCGTTCCGAAGGATGGGCCTCGACACGCTGATCTGCGATGCCGATCCTGGAGCCATCGGCGGTAGCGAGAACAAGGAGTATATGGTAGTTACTCCTGCTGGCGAGGACACCGTGTTGCAGTGCACAGTGAGCGGATACACGGCGAACGCCGAGCGTGCAGAGCTACCTGACGGCACTGCCTCCCCTGTCGAGCCAGGCGACTCGCCTGCTCACGAGGACGTCGCTACCCCAGGTGCGCATACAGTGGAGCAAGTGGCAGCGTTCCTCGGCGTTGCACCCACTAGAATCGTGAAGACGCTGCTGTACATGGCAGACGGCAAACCGGTAGGAGCGTTGATTCGAGGGGATCGGGACTTGAACGAAGGCAAGTTCCGTCGGGCGCTCGGTGCGCAAGAGATACGCATGATGGAACCCGCCGAGGTGGAGAAGCACAGCCGTGCTCCGGTCGGCTTCGCTGGGCCCATCGGCCTGGACGGGGTGCGCCTGATCGCGGACTACGAGTTGAAGACCCTGCGTGACTTCGTGGTCGGCGCGAACAAGGACGAGACGCACACTGTGCACGTGTGTCATGGTAGAGACTTCCCGGTCAACGAATGGGCGGACCTGCGTGTGGCCGTCGCAGGGGACCCGACCCTGGCAGGTGGCGTGTACACCGAGGTGCGTGGTATCGAAGTGGGACACATATTCCAGTTAGGGATCAAGTATTCCGCGTCCCTAGATGCTAACATCGTGGATGCGGAGGGTGTGGAACGTCCTGCCGTAATGGGATGCTATGGCCTCGGCATCTCCCGATGCATGTCCGCCGTGGCCGAGGTGCACAACGACGCAGACGGGCTAGCGTGGCCTGCGAGCATCGCACCTCTAGAAGTAGTAGTGATTCCCGCGTCGCCGGACGCTGCCGTGTTAGAGGCTGCCGAGCGTCTCTACACCGAGCTAAGAGCCCTTGGTGTAGAGGTGCTGTTGGACGATAGGGACGAGCGTGCAGGTGTAAAGTTCAAGGATGCCGATCTGATCGGCTGGCCTGTGCAGGTGGTCGTCGGCAAGAGTCTGTCGGAGGGCAACGTGGAGGTCGGGCTGCGTCGAGAGCGGGCTAGGAGACCGGTGCCGCTGGCCGACGCTGCGAAGGTGGCAGCCGATCTGTTGGCTAGGGAGAAGGAGCATCTCTCCACGGGATGATCGCGCTCGCCCGTAAGAGCTACGCCTACTTCCGCATCATCCTCACGGAGATGTTCATCTATCGCGGCGCTGCGTTCCTGTGGATCATCGCCGACAGCATGACGGCGCTAGTGCTGCCCCTGGTGTGGATTGCGGCCGCGAGTGGTGAGGGGTACGTCGGGGGATTGAGCGTACAACAGATCGTTCTCTACTATGTTGCGGCCCTCGTGCTGTCACAGTTCGTCGTCAGCCACATGATGTGGGACATCGCATACGAGATACGCGAGGGTATCTTCTCGGCGTATCTGGTGCGACCCATGAACTACTTCTGGTCGCAGTTCGTCCGTAACATCGCATGGCGAGTGGGTAAGCTGATCATGTTCCTACCGCTATTCGTGGCGATGCTGGTAGGCTACCACTCGCTGCTAATCGGGGCAAAGGTGCATGTATCGCCGCTGCTGATCGTGGTGATGATTCTCGGACATACGCTCAGCTTCGTTAACGCTTTCTCCTTAGGTCTGATCGCGCTCCGCACACAAGAGGCATACTCCATCATTCGCCTCTACTACCTGCCAGAGATGTTCCTTTCGGGCAGGCTGTTTCCCCTTGCCATGCTTCCCGATTGGGCTGCTACCGGCGCGATGTTCACGCCGTTTCGATACACGGTGGCCTTCCCCGTAGAGATGATGTTGGGGAGAGTGAGCGATGAGGCGGTGCTAGTGGGGATCGGGGCGCAGCTCTGCTGGATCGCGCTGATGTCGGGAGTGGGTTGGGTGCTGTGGCGCACCGGGCTGAAGACCTACACCGGGGTGGGGATGTGAGACGCTACCTGCGGCTGTACCGTGCTATGGTGCTCGCCAGCTTGCAGCGAGAGATCGAGTTTCGCGCCAACTTCTGGGCGAAGGTGGCGCAGAACCTGGTGTGGATGGGCTTCTTTATCGCGATTCTGAAGGTGTTCTACGGCCAGACCGACAGCATTGCAGGGTGGAGCGAGGGGCAATCGTTCCTGTTGTTCGCTACCTGCTACATGATGGGATCGGTGGCGGGAGCGGTATTCGGTATGTCCGTGGTGGAGTTGCCGACCATGGTGCGATTGGGCACGCTCGACTACGTGTTAGTGAAGCCGGTGGACAGTCAGTTCTGGGTGAGTGTCAGGCTGTTCAACTTCGACCAAGTGGGCACGGTGGCGGCATCATTCGGGTTGCTGGCGTATGGGCTCCGGCTGGAGAACCTGTCTCCGAGCCCGCACCAAGTGTTGGTATACGTCGTCCTGACGGTTGCGGCACTGCTACTATTCTATGCGTTGCAGTTCGTGCTGATGACGTTGGGGATATGGCTCGTTCGGGTCGAGAACCTCTGGGTGGTTGGTGAGTCGGTGTTTCAGGTGGCGCGGTTTCCGTTGGACATCTTCCCGGCGCTCCTGCAGAAGCTGTTCCTCTATGCGATTCCCCTCGCGTTCATTGCCACGGTGCCCACGCGTGCACTTTGGGGGCAGGCGGAGACGTGGGTGATTTGGTTGGGTGTGGGTTGGAGCCTCGCTGCGGTGATCGCTTGCCGCTGGTTCTGGCGCTTCGCCCTGCGCTACTACACCTCGGCGAGCAGCTAGTGCGGCGTCCGCCGAACCACTCCGCGGCCCGTGGGGGGCCGAGACATGTGTGGCCTGTCATCCCAGGATTTGCTGGCTGTCTTGCGGAGTCGCGTCTCGAGCGCTGCGGCGGAATCACGAGGCAAAGGGGCCCGGGACTTGCCGAACTCAGAAAACCGCGTGATAATGGAGTGGAAGTCTCGCTCGTCGAAGGCAGCGGCGGAGTGGGACGCAGACGAGGATAAGGAGACGCGAATGAGACCTTTGCACCTGCTGTGCGGCCTCGCCCTGATGCCGGTCCAGTTCGCAGCCGCCGATGTCACCTGGGACGTGCTTTACGGAGCCCTGAGCGACCCTGGCTACAAGGTGAACCGCATCGGCACTGACGGCACTACGCTTTTCGTCGTGTTCGACCAAGAATGGGTCCGCGAAGGCAAGTTCTACCGGTACGACTTCGATCCCAACGACCCGAGCTACGGTCTTTGGACTCAGCTCTCCGACCCCCCACGACCGATCACGGTGCCTTGGGCGGGCGGCGTGACCGGCAAACTGGCGTATCAGGACGGCTACTTCTATACGATCGGTGCTTCGCAGAACCACCCTGCCGGCGATTGGCGACGGTGCGTGATGCGATACGACACGAACTACGACACGTGGGAAGTGCTGGAGGATCCGATGAACCCCGGCTACGACCTCACGGCCATGAACCACACGGGCAATGCGCTGCACATGGACCCTGCCAACCCAGGTGTCGGCGTCGGTGTGTGGCACGCGGGAGATTGGTGGGTCCAGTTCGACTGGAATGCCCAGACGTATGACAACAACTATATGAACACTTGGTACAACCTGGGCTTCCAAGGTGTCAGTGCTCCCAAGTGGGTTTCCCGCAACGAGGATCTCGCGACCGACGGCAACGGTCGTTACTACGCGACACACAACGACTGGGAGCCCGGCGTCAGCTCGGGCGAAGTCATCTACACCTGGACCGGTGTGGCCAAAGACAACAGCGTTGACAAGCTGGTGGACAAGCCGTACGACTGGCAGTGCGGATATGGCCAGTCCATCGAGTACATCCCCGCCAGCCTTTCGCCCAGCGGTCATCCCGAGCTTTGGCTCATCCGTGGCTCGACGGGCGACGTGTCCCACGAGGGTTGGGGAGACCCGACCGACGATTGGGCACGGCTGAACTTAACCACGCTCCAGTGGACGGTGGGGAAGTTGCCGGGTGACGTTCACTATACCGGACGCATCGTGCGAGTGAACGACGTGGTGTTCATTCGAGGTGTGGACGATCTGTGGTACTACACGAAGCTCCAGGGTGCGACGACTGCGTCGCTAAGCGGTAACGTAAGCCTGACCTTCCTTGCAGACCCGACGGGCCGCACCGCTACGCTCCAGTTCCGCCAGCCCGGCACGCAGACGGTGCTGCACTCGTACGGCATCACACTGGATGGCAGCGGCAACTACAGCGTGCCGAGCGTAGCACAGGGCACCTTCGACCTTGCCCTCAAGTTCCCTGGTTTCCTGAGGCAAGTGAGCGCCAACAAGGTCATCATCCTCGGCACCAACGTGGCGAACTTCACCCAGACGAACGGAGACCCGGACGGCGACAACCTGGTCGGCCTGTCCGACCTGAACATGATCCTCCTGCAGTTCGGTACGAGCAATCCCGGGACGGACCTGAACGGTGACGGCGTGGTCGGGCTGTCCGACCTGAACATCGTGCTGCTGAACTTCGGCAAGGAGGGCGATCCGTAGGGGGCAGGCATCATACGTGAGATAAGCCCGGCGTTCGGCTGCTGAGGCTCGCTGACCGTGGCCAGAGCGACAAGTCGGCAGCCCAAACGTCAAGGCATAGAGCGTGAACGCACAGCCCGAAGCGGCGGTGTGGCACCGCCGCTTCGGTGTTGCGCAGGCTGTGTGAAACTCCTTGCCAGAGCCCCTCGGTCCCAGAGGAGTGAAGCGCCTAGCCGCTCGCAGCCTTCTTTGCCGCGGCTAGGCGACGTTTTCGAAGCTCCTCTCGCAGGTCGAAGTCTCTGCCGATCACCGATGCGTTCCCAATGTTCTGCGGGGCCAGACACGCGTCGTCGCGTACGCCCGCGGAGGCCGCTGAGAATGGGACAGTGGGCCTCTGCCGGTGTTGTCCGTTTCGAGCGGTATCCATCTATTGCACCTCCTTCGTGCACATACCCAGGCCCCATTGCCGAAGGTACTTACTCATTATAACCTAAATATCGGTCTTCCGCTGCCGATTTGCATCTTCCCGTAGCGGAATCGGTCGGACCGACAGAACGAGAGAGCAATCGAAGGTTCGGTCGGGTAGCATCCACAGTCCGAGCGAGTAGCGCCGCTCCCAGCCGAACCCGCAGGGGCGCACGAGCGTCTGACTCTCGATGGAAAGGATGACCCGAGCATGATTCGTGGGTTGCTCATCGCCGCACTGTGTCTGTCCGCCTGCGCCTTCGCGCAGAAGCTGACGAGCGCCGAGCAGAGTCTGTACGATGCCGCAGTCAATGCACAGCGTGTAGGCGACTTCCCGACCGCCATAACTCAGTACCGCAAGCTGCTCCATGCGCGCGAGAGCTACGTGCCGGCTCACCTGAACCTGGCGTCCGCCTATGTGGCTAATGGGGAGGCGGACAAGTCCGCGTATCACCTTCGTCGAGCGGCGGCATTGCAGCCGAACAACGGCCACGTGTGGCTGAAGATCGCGTCGGTCCATGCTCAGGCGCTACGTGTGAATGAGGCGGAACAGGCGCTGTCCCGTGTACCGAAGGACCTGCGGAGCAGCTCCAGCTACCTGTACGTTCGTGCTGCCATCAAGATCGGGCGAAGCGACATGAAGGGTGCGCTTTCCGACTTGCAGGCGGCGCACCGGAAGTCTCCCGATGACGTAGAGGTGTTGTTCCTGCTCGCGTCTGTCCAACTTCACTTGGGTATGAGGAACGAGGCGATTGCCCTTCTGACGAAGGCGGGCCAGCGGAACCCGAAGGAGCCCGTCATATGGCAGGCGCTCGCAGAGGCTCACCTCGGAGGCGGTAACACCGTTGCAGGGGTCGCCGCTCTGGAGAAAGCGCACGCGCTGATGCCCGAGAACATCGAGATTGCCGTACTGCTCGCTCGGTTGTACGAGCAGTCGGAGCGCATCGAAGACGCCGTGCAGTTGCTGGCCAAGATGATCCGCACCTACCCTCGCAACAGGCTCCTTCGAATCGAGCAAGGAGACGTCTTTGCACGCCGTGAGATGTGGGCCGAGGCGGAGACGCAATATCTCGTGGCTCGAGAACTGAGCCCGCGGAATCCGGAGATCGAGAACCGGCTGGCCGTCGTCGCCGTCAAGCTCGGGCGCACCGAACAGGCCAAGGAGCAGTTCGAAGCGGTTCTTCTCGTGGACCCGCGGAACACTGCAGCGTACTTAGGGCTCGAAGAGCTACATCTCAAGGCGCAGGCGCACAGCCCACTCATCCGCCTCTATCGCAAATGGATGGAGAACGTGCCGCAGGACCCGTATCCGTCCCGCCAGGTCTGCGAGATCTACAGGCAAGGGAGGGACGACGCTGCGGCTGCGCGTGAGTACCGGCGACACCTCGAGGCCTTCCCCAACGATGTCGAAGGTCTGAGGGCTTTCGCGCTCTTCTCCGAGGCGAGAGGGGACTACGACGCCGCGCTTGCGCAGCTCCGGCGGCTTGCACGACTCGATCCGCAGGACCGAGCCGCACAGGTTTCGATTGGCGAGGTGCTGATCAAAGCGGGCAGGACAGACGAGGCAATCGCTCACCTGCGCTCTTTGGCGGAGAAGAACCCGCAGGATCCGTCTCCGTGGCTGTCGCTGGGAGCCTACTACGAGCGTGCCGATCAACTCGACAAGGCCAAGGCGGTCTATGAGGAGTCGCTCGGTCACAAAAGGACCGAGATCGTGCTGGCGCAGCTCGTGCGTGTGCTCGAGCGCATGGGCGACGTGGACGGCGCGGTGAAATACGCGTGGGATCTGCTCTCCACCTCAAAGAACCCCTCTGCCGACTTTCCGCAAATCCCGAACTTGCTGTACCGCAGCGGTCGCAAGGAAGAGGCGAAGAAGGTATGGGCGGAGCGGGTTGCCACCCAGCCGAACGATACGCTTCTGCGCAGCGGCTACGGCGTGTTTCTGATGAGCGATGGGGACCTCGATGGGGCGGCAGCCCAGTTTGCGGAAATCAAGCGGCTGGAACCCCGCAACTCCTACCCCAGAATGCGCCTGGCGGAGATCTATGAGCAGCAGAAGAAGCTGGGTGCGTGGCTTGCAGAGGCTCGCGAGCTGCTCGACATCGCACCGGACGAGCTGGGTGGTTATACGTTGCTGTCCCGCTACTACGCGGCGCGCGGAGACAATCTGGGTTTCTGGAACGAGCTTTTGCCGCGAGCACGAAAGGGCAGCCCGGAGGACGTGGCCGTCCAGCGGCTTGCTGACTTCGCTCCGACCGTCGGCAAGGAGGCGGAGGCACTCGCGGTCGCGAAGAGCCGCGTAGACGCCGCGCCGCTCTCTCGCGGAGCCTGGCTCGCGTTGGCAAAGGCGCACGTCAATCTCGAGCAGTGGCCCGAGGCGATAGAAGCCTATGCAAGAACGTCCCGAATGGATCCGACGAACATCGCTGCTCTCCGCGCGTATTGCCTGCTGGCCGAGGAGCGCGGTACTCCGCAGCAGGCTCTCGATGCGTTCAGGCTGTACTCGGAGAACCACCCGAACGACTCGTGGGCAATGCTGAAATACGCCAACTTGCTGCGTGAGAACGGGAAGCCGTTGGAAGCCCTGGATGTCTACCGCAAGGTGCTGGAGCGTTTCCCGGACAACGAGACCGCACTGCAGGCAGTGAAGGATATCGAGGAGCAGAGGACCAAGCCCGGCGAGAGTAGTGGATAAGCTGTCGCATCGCCCCTTGCCGTCGGGGTATCTTTGGCCTCATTCGCTCAGAGGGGGGATGCGAATGCTGAGTGCTGAGCAGGTTGCTTTCTTTCGTGAGAACGGCTTCGTTCAAGGGCCGAAGCTGCTCGATGATTCGCAGTTGGAGGCTATGCGCGACGCTGTCGCCCGCGTGCTGCGAGGCGAGTCGGAGCGACAGGCGGAGTACACGGTCGGACTGCCGACCAAGGAAGGCCTAGAGGCCAAGGCGGTGACGCAGACGCTGAATGCTTGGCAGGCGGACGGCGTCATTCGGGATCATATCCTCGGAGGCAGAGTGGCTGAGGCGTGTGCTCAGCTACTGGGGGCAAATGAACTGCGGCTTTTCCACGACCAGATTCTCATCAAGCCACCCGGCGGCGGCAACGTGGTTCCGTGGCACCAGGATTACATGTACTGGCAGATCGTGGACCGTCCCGAGATGGTTACCTGCTGGATGCCGCTGGACGATGCCACCGAGGAGAACGGCTGCATGCTGTTCGTGCCGCGCAGTCACACGTGGGGTCTCTTCCCGACCGTGGACTTCGGCAGTGACTTCGAGTCGTTGCTGCGCGAGGCGAACGCGCCGGTGGGCGAGAAGCTGGAGATCGTGGCGCTACCGACCAAGGCCGGCCATTGCACGTTCCATCACGCACTCACTTTCCATGGCACCTCTATCAACCGGACGGACCGTTCGAGACGGGCGGTGATTGGGCACTACATGTCGGGAGCTTGTCGCTACCGAGCGGCGGGCGAGCACTACTTGAAGAAGCACATCCATCTCGAGGATGGGGCGGAGTTCGGCGAAGATCTGTTTCCCTGGGTGCTTAGGGTCTCGGGTTAGTTCGCGGCAGGTGGCGGGAACTTGCCGATACCCACGTAGGGCTTATCCGAGTAGCGCAAGAGAAGCCAGTCGAAGCTGGTTCCGTCGCCCTGACTCGAGCCGCACACGAAGGCGTGCCCACTGGGGCCTAGGGCGATCTTTTCTGCTCCATCGTCTGCGTCGCCGGGACCGTTGTACAGCCGTGCCCATATCAGTGTGCCCATCCGGTTGTACTTGAGCGTCACCGCATCCCAGTCTTGCGCGCCCAGCACGCCCTGACATCGCCCCGTTACGTACACATTGCCGTCTGCATCCGCGGCAACTGCTTCGCCGCGGTCGTAGCCGTCCACAGGGCCTTTCCAGCTTCGCTCCCAAAGCAGGTCACCGGTTGCGCTGTAGCTGACGGTCCAGATGTCTGGATTCGTGGTAGTGCTCCAACCCGTCACTACCACTCCATCGGGCGTGAGGGCGAGATCGTTGGCCTCGTCAGGATTCGCGCCATTCGCGTTTACTCTTCGCACCCACAGCTCGTCGCCATTTGGAGAGTACTTGACAGTGCCGAAGTCCCAACTCACGCCGTCGCCCCAGCTTCGGCCGGTGATGTATACGTTGCCTGCTCCGTCAATCACCATTGCGCGGAGTACATCGTCCCAGTGCCCGGGTCCGTCATAGCGCGCCTGCCAAAGCGGATCGCCCTCGTTGGAGTACTTCACGACCAAGTAGTCGAGGCCGTTTACACTGCCGCTCCATCCCGCGACGAGCACGTTGCCGTCGGGGTCGAGCGCGATGGCAATGGGAACATCACGCGCACCGTTCGTGTAGCGTCTTTCCCACAGGAGGTTGCCGAAGACATCGTACTTGAGGACCACGTAGTCCGGGCCGCTGTCATCGCCCATCGAGTGGCCCGCGACGTACACGTTTCCGTCGGCGTCCGTGGTGACTGCCGTGCCGAAGTCCACTTCGCTCGTCGGTCCGTCGTACCGACGTACCCACAGCTCCTGCCCGGTCGGCGAGTAGCGGATTGTCACTACGTCCCAGTCCGTGCCGTTGCCGACCGAGCGACCGACTGACACTGCTCCTCCATCCGGCATCAAAGCCACCGCGGAGCCAGCATCGGAGCCCGCCCCGGTGTAGGTCGTCTGCCACAGCAAGTTGCCGACCGGCCCGTACTTGACGGTGACCATGTCCCAGTCACCGGTGCCAACGGTGACGTAGCCGGTGATGTAGGAGTTACCCTTGGAGTCTACGGCCAGGTCCGACGGACGGTCCCAGTTGCTTAGGGGCCCGTCGTAGCGTGCGGCCCAATCGTGTGGCTCCGGTGGTACCCAGTCCATAGCATCGGCGTTGTTCCAGCCCACCGGGTAGCCGAGATAGCTCAGGTTGGTCGCTTGCCACGATGTCATTGTGTCCAGGTTGATGGCGTGCAGAGTCATCATCTGTGTGGGCCAGTCGAGCGATGTCATGTACAGGAGTCGCTCGGTGGGATCGTAGGCGAGCGCTACCTTGATTCCCGGCAGGCCTGCTACGGTGACCGGGTTGAAGACCACGCTGCCAGTGTCGAGCGTGAGATACCCAAGTCGTGTGAAGTCCGTAGCCCAAAGCGTGCCGTTGACCCATGCGAGCCCGTACAGCTGGCCCGTGTAGGGGTAGATGCGTAGAACGTTGCCTTGCCTGTCTGTTTCGATCAAGTCCATGCCGGCACGCCATAGCGTGTCGGTGGCGGGGTTGTAGGCACCGTCCTCATAAGCGAGGTACGGTTGCGGTGGATTGTAGGATGACACCTGCCGCACCCTGCCCGTGTAGGGGTTCAGCTTGGCGAACAAGTCGGTGGAGTTCGTGCCAGCATATAGATGCGTACCGTCGTAGGTCAAGTTGTTATATACGCGGGCTTCGACGAGGCTGAGGGTGACGATACGGTCGATCGTACGGGTGCGGAGGTTGTAGCGGTAGATGGAGTAGGGTGCCGCGTGCTCGCAACTGATCCACAGGTACCCGTCGGCACAGAGGCACGCAGCCACCGCCGTGCACAGAATGGCTCCCATCAGTCTCATCGCTCTACCCCTTTACACACACGAACCCGATTGGGACGACACGAGGTCGTCCCAATCGTCTATGCATACTCCGATATCGGCGTCTGCGGCCCGGCTAGCGCAGTGACCGTGAGGCCGACGTGCTCCGCTGTTACTTGCGCCGTCGGCGAAGGGCCACTAGACCGAGAAGTCCCGCTCCGACTGCAGCAAAGCTGCTAGGCTCAGGGGAGATCCAGATGTTCGTGGTCACCCGATCGACGTGCCAGTACGTAATCTGGCCGTTCTCATAGATATCAATCTGGTCGCTTTCGGACAGATACCCGTCTCCGTTGTCGTCCCAGGACGACAGGTGGAATCCGCCGCTGCCCGGGGGAATCCACTCCCACCACGAGCTGACCGGATTGTGCATGATATCACGCAGGTTACCGTCACCCATGAAGTCGCAGGGCCCACCAGGACCTCCACCCTTTGGTGTGAGCCAAATGGTGATGGTGACCAGGTCGACGTGCCACCAGCTAACGATGCCGGTTGCGTCGGTGATATCTATGATGTCACTCTCGCTGAGGTACCCATCCCCATTGTCATACCAGCTACTCAAGTGATACACGTTGCTGTAGTTTGGCCACAGCTCGTGCCACCACGTGGAGATCGGCTGCGTAATGGGGAACCTCGGATCGAGGTTGTCCCGCGAGTCCAGGACCTTGTCGAAATAGGCCTGTGCCGTCAAGGGCAATAGCACAATCGCGGCCAGCGCGATCATCTGACCTTTCATTCGGACTGTCATAAGTCCTCCCGTCTGCTGAGCACTCAGATTCCGTCCAGGAGGTGGCAAACAGGAGAATACTTTGGTACACTAGTTAGAGCGGTCTAGAACCGAGATGTTTTAACCCGCTCGGTGGCTTGCAGGCATTTTTTGGGGTACGGTCCAGCCAAAAGGGAGTTGGCCGCGATGTCCAAGGCGAGTGCAGCAGTACGGGTGCCCTACTCCGTCGAGCCAGTGGCGGCCCTAGTTGCGTGCCGGCCGTATGTTGTCCGCTACCTCCGTAGTCTCGGCGCGTCGGTCGAGGATGCCGAGGACCTAGTGCAGGATACGCTCTTGGTGGCGCTGCGCTCAATGCCCAGCTTTCGGGGTGACGCGAGGCTGAGCACCTGGTTGTGTCGGATCGCGCAGCGCGCCTACGCTCACTGGCGATCTCAAGCCATACCCAGCATATCCCTTTCGAAGGGGGAGGATGGGCCCGTGGTCGAGGGGCTCGAGGATGTGGCCCTGAGAAGCATGGACCTCTGTGAATGTCTCAGGCGCTTGCCGGTGCCACTTCGCCTGCTCGTCTGCAGCCACTACATTCATGGTTACAGCTATCGCGAGATTTGCCAGGGTCGAGGGCTGACCAAATCTCATCTCACGAACGAGCTAAGCGCCGCTCGCCGGCTGCTCAGGCAGCACCTAGTCTCGCTAAGCCGCTAGTCGGGAAGCGAGGAGCCGAACCGCCCTCAGCGCCTTTCAGCCTTGGTCGCGATGATCCAGAGGTTGTCCACGCCGATCGCCTTTGCCAGGACCCGCCGGACTTTGCGATTGCCTACTCGCTCGAGTACCGCTTCACAGCGGATCTTTGCTCCGGCAGGCCATAGCAGAATGGAGAGGAGAGGTCCCGCTCGGCTCATCAGTCTCGGAACCAGCATCGGTGAGCGCACACGGGTGAACCCGTGTTGCAGCAGCAGCGGGACCATCTCTCGGTACCGCCACTCCTTCAAATGAAATCCCGTAGCGACCTCATCGAAGTGCCGGGACACGTCATGTGGTCCCGTGAGCCCACAGGGCGTGTCGAAGAGATAGCGCCCTCCTGGCCTGAGCAGTCTCCATACGGCGTCCAGGTGGTCGGGGATGTCGTCGGGATGAAGGTGCTCGATGACCTGTCCGCTGATCACGGCATCGAAAGAGTTGGGCGGGAAGTCCGGCTCCACGGCGTCGCCGAGCACGAACTCGAGGTTCGAATGCCCGGAGCCCGCGAGCTTCAAGACGTCTTCGGTGGCATCGAGAGCCACGTAGTGCTCGCACTGGGGGGCGAGCGCCTTGGCGAGAACGCCGATGCCGCAGCCCACCTCCAGTACCCGGAGCCCTCGCCCGAGTACCTGGCGGTAGAAGCCGATCTGAATGCGGTGCATTGCCTGCTCGGTGCCGCCGAGCGTCACCTGCGGATGGTTCGGCACCTCGCGGAATAGCTCTGCGTAGGTTTCCTTGACCACTTGCGCCCGGTTCTCCTTCGTGGACTCCATCACGCGCTTGGCCAAGCGCTTCTCTAGCTCGTACCAGCGGCGCAGTTCTTCTGGCGACATCTGCTCGCTCACGCGGAGCAGGATACCCGCAGCGTAGCGTCCCAGTTTGGCCTGCCAACTTCTGCTCGGCGGCTCGGTGGGCCCACAATAGGAGTGATGGTTCAGCGATCAGGCAATAGGGTAGGAACATCTTGAGGCTCGTAGCATTGGTGGACGGGCATTCATCCGACGCGGATAACGCATACCTGCTTCGCGTGCGGATGCTCACGGAGGCGGTGCGGGCTCAAGGGCACGAGGTCTCGATGCTCTACCTGTTGGACCGGGGCACGATGAAGCCGTCAGTCTGCCGGGCTCTGCTGGGGTCCCGCTTCCGAGCCGAACTCCAAGGGGCCGACTTGATTCATGCGGCCAACTGCATCGCCGCCGCCGCGGCACTCCGCGGAGCCCGTGGGCAAACGCCCGTGCTGTACGACGTGCATGGCGACGCTGCTGCGGAGGCGCGATTGGAGTGGAGCACCAAGAGAAGTACGTACTCTGCCTCCGCCATGCTGACCATGCCCTATCTCGACAGGGTGGCGCGGCGCGGGGCCAAAGCGCTCCTCGTGGTTTCGCAGCCTTCGAAGGATTTGTACCTCCGGCTCGGATTGCCGGGTGAGCGGCTGTTCCTAGTTCGAAACGGGGTAGACCTGGACCTGTTCGCCCCCTCGGAAGTGCCACCCGACGGGCCCGAGGGTGAGCGGTGGATCGGATACGCGGGTGGTACGCATTGCTGGCAAGGGCTGCCGCACCTGCTGAAGGAGTTCTCGGCCCTGCGAGGCTCACCGCTTCGCCTGCGGGTCATCGGGTTCGGAGCAGGCGATGCGGCACTGAAGCGCGAGTTCGAGCAGAAGCTGGGCGCTCGAGCAGAGCTATGGGACGCGATGCCTCGCGAGCGGATGGTCGGACTTTTGCGCGAGTGTCATGCGCTGGTGATCCCGCGGCTGCCTCACCCGGCCGTGCGCGTGGCGATGCCGACCAAGTTCGGCGAGTACAGTGCCTTGGGGCGACCGGTTCTGGTGAACGACGTAGACGAGACGGCAGACCTGATTCGCAAGCATGGCTCCGGACTGGTGTCGGACTGGCGTCCGGGCGGGCTTCGGACTACGCTCGAGGCATTTGCGAACATGCCGAGAAGCGAGCTTCAGGCAATGGGGGATCGCGCGCGGTCGCTTGCCGAGCAGGAGTTCGCCTGGCCGGTACTTCGCGCTAAGTACCTCGATGCAGTCGAGTATTGCATGCGCAGTTAGGGTCTCAACTACTGCAACCTACGTACGGTGAGACGTCTAGGCCCAGCTTCTTCAGCCCTTCGTACATCGCCGATTGCATGTGTGCCCAAGTCATCTGGGTCTCTACTAGGTGACGACCGCGCTCAGCCATCGCTTCCATCTCGGCCCTCGGGGTCGAGGCGGCTTGCTCGTATCCATGCATCAGGTCTTCATGCGTCGCGGGCACCACGATCCCCGTCCTGTACTCCCGGCAGAAGTCTGCCGTTTCGTTGCTGTCGGTCATGACCACAGGCCTGCCGAGTGCGATGTACTCGGCGTACTTGTAGGGGAAGGCGTCTCGACGCAGGCGGGTGACTACGGGTGGGAAGGCGAGCGTGCCCCAGTGGGCCGTCTGCAGCTCGGCGATGAACTGCTCTCTGGGTGCATAGCCGTGAGTCAGGATTCGGCCTTCACCGACGCTCTCGCACCATTCTCGCCGCTTGGCCTGATCGCGCCCGAACCCCACCAGGTATAGCTCGAGCGGAAGCTCGGGCTTGCGGCGGACCAGCTCGGCAAACGCACCCGTAAGGAACGGAATACCTTGGTAGTCTTGCATTGCCCCGCCGTAGACAATGCGTCGCTTGCCCTCCGGCGGCAGCGGTGTGAAAGGGAACAGCTCGGGTTCGATTCCGTTGCGGACCAAGGTGATGTGCTCGGGCGGTACGCCTTTGCTTTCATAGTGCCGCCTCGCCACGTTGGAGACCACGAGGAAGTGATTCGCGTGCCGGCGAGCTATGGGCTCGACCCATGCTGCCATGAGGTAGTCCACGAGATTGCGGCGTGATGGCGCCACTTTCCATACCGCCTTGGCCTCGGGTGCCCACAACGTGTGCACGTCGAACACCACTGGGACGCCGAGGCCCCTCGCCGCTAAACCCGCAGTCGCTGCACCGACCGACTGATTGCCAATGATGAGGTCCGCACCCTTCAGCCGCTCGCGAATCAGTGAGGCGTTGCGCAGCCTTCGGATCGCCGGGCGTTTGTGGGGATAGTCCCACAGCCAGATGTCCTCGAACTGCACGCCTGCTTCGCGCAGTGCCCTGCGCAGTGCCATGGGACGGTGAATGTACGAGAAGTACGGGTTGACCGACGGTGCATCGAAAACCTCGACGATCTTCACCTTTGCCTCGCTCGGTAATCTGCCACGCACCTCACCAGGTGCTCTTCCATGCGTGCGGCGTTGATGTCCCAGTCGTACTCGCGATGGACCAGTTCCATGCCGGCCTGGGCGATAGAATCGGCATAGGCGCGATCTCGAAGCAAGGACAAGGTGTGCTGTGCGAAGGTCTTGGGGTCGTCGGCTAGCAAGATGTCCTTTCCGTGGGTGCAGGCCGTACCCTCCACGCAAAATGTGGTTGCGACCACCGGCTTTCGCATCGCCATCGCCTCTAGGTGTTTGCCCCGCATTCCTGCGCCTAGTCGCACAGGTGCGACCACTACGCTCGCTCGCCGCAGATACGGTCTCACATCAGGCACAGAGCCGGTGACCGTAACACCGGGGATGTCGGCCAGCCGCTGCACTTCGGGGGAGGGTTCGCGCCCGACGATGTTCAGACGCGCTTCGGGGACTTCGGCGCGGATGAGGGGCAGCACCTCGTGGCAGAAGTAGAGCATCGCGTCTATGTTCGGGCGGTACAGCATGATGCCGGTGAAGCACAACTCGGGGGGCTGCGCGGGTTCTTCATCGGAAGGCGCAAAGTACTGCCTGTCAATCCCGTTCGGGATGACCACAACCGGCACGCCGGGTGCCTCCTTCGCGATCCAGTCGCGCTCCACCGTGGTGATCGTAGTGATTAGGTTTGCGCGCTGCCAAGTCGGCGGTTCCATCCGCCTGAGTTGAGCGTGGCGACGGGCGGCGAAGAAGTTCTTCAGCCACGGGTCGCCCGGCTGTGGATTGTTCTCGGCAAAGCGGGAAACGATATCGGTGGCTGTGTGACTCACGGGCAGTTCGAGCCGGCGTGGGAGCAGCCACCACATGGAGAAGCCCTCGACGTGCAGAAGGTCGAATTGCTCCTCACGCAGCAAGCGATGGGCGAGAAACTTGGCTTCCCGGTTCAGCCACTGGCCCATCTGGCTGGATCTCCAGGGCATGCACCGTCGCAACTTGCGTTCCAGTCGCAGCCCGAACGATGCCGGTCGGTCGGGCACGGTGTACACCTTCTCGCACCAGCTCTCGGGTGGGTCGAAGGCTGGGTCCGGCTCGTGTGGGACGGTGTCGGTGAGGAGAACGGTGAGACGATGATTGCGGGCGATGCGTCGCCAGCGATTGTAGCAATAGAGCTGCGAGCCGCCCCGCGGGCGGTACAGGTCGGCGTTGGCGAGCACCAGAATACGCATGGCTTTTCGGCTAGGTTACCCTGCATGAATCCGCCACGCGCTGCCGCTCTTGCGCTCGAGGTGCAGGACCGGGTCGCCGGCGAACGTATCGGTGCAGCCGGCCCATAGGTCGGTAACCCTATAAGCCCCTGTGATACCGAGAACGTCCAGTCGCACCCGGAAAGTTTGCTCCTCGTTCGCGTTGTTCGTGGCGACGAGGTAGTGCTCGTCCCCACGCTGGAAGAGCGCTGTGATCACTCCCGTGGCATCGGTCGTCGCGTACGTGCGGACACCGAACCGGCGATGTAGCGCACGCATCACGTCGGCGTTTGGCTCGATCCCTAGTACCACCAGCTTGCCCCTACCGCGCGGCTCGACATACCCGACCGTGAACCGCTTGCCCTGATACCGGAGTGCCAGTAGGTCGCTGTTCTCCACCGCCTGCAATTCACCCAGCGTCTGCTCCGCCTCGATCCACTCTCGATAAGTGCCTGCGCGTTCGTACTCGAACAGCGCACCCTCGACGACGGGTCTCTCATTGCCTAGGTTCAGGACAACGCGCTTACCTAATGCCGACAGGATTCCGATCGGCTTTGCCACGTCTAACAGGTTGAGTGGCTGTAGGGAGTCGTCCAGGACTGGCGCGCTCTTGAACACTACCAGAGTCGCGCCCTGATCCACTAGCTCGGCGAGCTTTTCTTGCTCACGCTTTCCGAGCCACTCCGAGCCTGCGTAGATGATGAGTGGCTTCGGCGTCTCGCCTGTGACGAGATCCAGCGTCTCGTAGTCCAGGTCCGCGGCATATAGGGCGTCTAGAATTGCGTTCTTCCTGAGGCTCCGGTCGGCGGCGATCTGCAGCGGATCTATCACCACCGAGGTGTCTGTTAGTTTCTGCAGCGATGGCGGGTCGAGTTCGCCGTACACCCTCACGATGTCATGAAAAACACTATACATCTCGGGTCGAATTCGTCCCCACTCCTGGATCGGGCAGTAGTACCAGTTGTCCCTGTTGACCAACATATACCAATTCCAACCTGCGATGCCTGCCGCGAGAGCGGTGAAGCAGATAAGCCGATAGTGATTGGGGGACATCACCCCTGCCATCTCGTGGAGGCCGTGCCATGCACCCGCTTCGAACTCGGCGATGTAAGGAATGGGTGATACGTTCCGCTGACATCTACACACATCGAGGCACAGGCGTTGATCGCCTGGGTATCCGGTTTGCTCGAACTCGTTCCCCGGATAGACGTCTATCCCGAGGAAGTCGCAGTGCGCAGACAGCTCCCGCCAGTTCTGAACATCGCCGCCATAGTAGTAGTTGTGATAGATGGGAACATCAATGCCGCACTCCCGATACACTTCGACGTGCCAGCGAACGCACTCTGCCACCGACCAGTGCTGGAATCGCCAGTAGTCCAGCACTCTCGCTCGTTCGCCCGCAGTCGCTCCGGGTGGTAGCTCGGCATATGCCCGTGCCTCTGCGAAGTCCACATAGCTGCATTGCCATGCGTTGTTAAGTCCCTCGATGGTCCCATATCTCTGGCGTAGGAATCGCTGAAACAGCCCGTCACCGCCGCGCAGGCCCAGTTCGTCCTCGAACCAGTGCGTGAAAAGGTCCATCTCGTTGTCGGGCTGGAATGCCACGATTGGGCCGCCGTGCGTAGCCAGGTAGGGCTTGATCACAGCGGCGACGGCTTCCATCCAGGGCCGTGCCTCGGCCTGATACTCGGGTGACAGACGGTGGTAGGTGGCAACCCTATCCGGCACCCCAGCGTTCTGCCACTCGGAATAGATGTAGGGCCCCGGGCGAATGAAGAGCCAGAAGCCCATCTCGCGCACCAGATCGAGGAAACCCACTAAGTCACGCTGCGGTTCGGTCGCGCCAGTGAAGTCATACCTTCCCGGCTCCAGCTCATGGTACTCCCAGCACACATAGGTGGCGATAGTGTCGAGGCCCATCTCGCGCACGCGCTCCAATATCGCGCGCCATCTCGCAGGCGCGAGTCGCCAGTAATGAACTTCTCCGGAGATGAGCGGAATGGGGGTGTCGTCAACGTAGATTCGTCGGTCTCGGACTCGGACGGTGGGCACGAGCAGAACTCCTTGGAAGTCGCGAATGGGTGTCCGTTCGACGTGGAGCGTATCGGACCTTCGCAGGCTGGGGCTTTCGACACCGGCGGGCGCCCCACGATTGGCCCCGCCGGTCATCCGCACCCGCTGGGGTTCACCAACCATCCCGAAGTTCTTGAGCACGACGTTCAAGTCGAGCGTGTTCACCCAGCCATCGCAGTTCACGTCGGCTCCGGGGTCAGGGGGAGGCAACAGGAAGTCCGCCCGGGCCACGAGGTTCTCGATGAAGTCGGCCCCGTCCAAAAAGCTTGCCACCGAATGCAGGTGCAGATGAATCATGGTAGACATTCGTCTGCTCTGTTCTCGCCCTTGCCGTCCCCTTGTCAAGCCCCAGTATCGCACTGACAAATTGCGCCTGGGCTACAATGACGAAGGCCTCTAAACCACCGATATGGTCAGCCAAGGCGATATCCTTACCTACCTAGAGATGTGCCAACTCGAGGGCAAAAACCTCCAGCAGGGCATGAACTTCCGAATTCACGCCGACCACAGCGTCATCCTCATGTCCCGACGTTCTGATGCTCCGTATCGGGACCGAATCGAAGACGACGGATGCACCCTCATCTACGAGTCACGACGCACCAAGAACGCGAGGCGGTCCTGACCCGAAGACCCAGGACCAACCCCTCACTACCCCCGCCGGACAGCCGACCCAGAATGGCCGCTTCTGGGACGCAGCACACCGCCATAAGTGCGGGTTAGCCCCTCCGCACCCGGTCCATGTCTACGAGAAGCTCAGACGGGGGATATGGGTGTTCAACGGGGTGTTCGATTTGCGAGATGCCTGGCTCCAAGAGGTCGGTGGACGCGCGGTGTGTCGGTTCCGCCTCACACTTCGCGAGCGTGAGCCGCCGTTGACACAGAACAGTGTTATGCGGGACCTCGAGCACACCCGCCTGATCCCCCCGAGCGTGAAACAGGCAGTCTGGAAGAGGGATGGTGGGAGATGTCGTCTGTGTGGGGCTACCGACAACCTGCACTTCGACCACATCATCCCGTATTCCAAAGGCGGCTCATCCCTCGTTGCGGACAACATCCAGCTCCTCTGCGCGCGGCACAATCTGGCTAAGCACGATCGTATCGAGTAACTCGGTGCCTCAGCAGTTCCCATACCCAGACGTTGCGGCTGACGTCTGCCGCGTACGGGCGAGGGGGAGGTCACCTCCGTCTCCCGCCTCTCCGGTCCTGCGCTGGTATACAACCTCTCGGTAGAGGGCCCACACACGTATCCCCGCATTCGCGAGGACGAGCTTCACCGGCCCCGAGTAGGCACTCTCCCACAACAAGGTTGCCGACTGGCTGGGCAGCGTTGTCCGGAATTGTTACGACGAGGGCATCGATGCGCTACGCAACCTTCGTCACCTCGGCAAAGGCGAGGAACGCCTCACGGACCTGGCAGCCCGGCTGTGGCAGCACGCGGTGGACCGGGAGAGGCGCATCACCTGTTCCCAAAGCAGTTCAGGGAGCGGTTCCGTGCGATGGGGATTGACATAGACACGTATATTCTGCGTGTGCCGAAGGAGAAGCACCGCCTGAAGCCGGGAGGACTGCACACGGGTCCCGAGCACTGGAACAAGTGGTGGAAGGAGTTCTGGGAGCAGCCTCGCAAGGTCCCGCCCTCGATATAGACGAGGTGATGGACCAGTTAGAGAAGATGAAGAAATGGTTCGGATTGGACTGGTAGCATGAACTTCTACCACTTCTACAAGCCGGCCTCGACGCGGGGTCTTGCCGAGGTGGAGGGCAGCCGCTATGAGAAAGGTAAGGGCTGCCCCATCAACCCGCGCCACAATGTCACTGGCCGCAGAATCTGGTACGAGTTGTTGCTGACCCGGCGGCCCGTGCCCGACGTGGTGTGGGCTTGGACCAGCGAATGCTTCATTCAAGACCACGTTCTGCAGTAGTTCCGGGAGATGGGCTTCACGGGCTACGAGGTCCGGGAGGTGCCCGCGGTTCGTTTCAAGGTCCGTGCGAAGGAGCGGGATTGGTGTGACGACAATCCGGGTCTACGGCCGGAGGATGCTGAGTCTGCGGCGATACCGAAGCTGTGGGAGTTCGTGGTGACGGGTTGGGGTGGTGTAGCGCCGGAGCAGTCGGGCATTCGGTTGGTGGAAAGGTGCCCGGGCTGCGGTTCCCGCAAGTACACGGCCGAGCAGGACGCTACGAAGCTGGTAGATTGGTCGCAGTGGGACGGGAGCGATTTCTTCAGGGTGTATCCATTGACGGCGTACCTCTGGGTTACGGAGCAAGCTGCACGCGTGCTTCGCAAGAGGAAGCTGCGGGGTGTGCGGCTCATGCCTCCAGCGCATCTCAACGGCCGACCGAGTACCCCCGACTACTGCAGCGGGGAGCGCCTGAAGTATTGGATGCCCGATGAGAAGGCTCGTGCCATCGGTATACCCTTGGGCATCTACGGCTAACACCCGGCTGCCTTCGCACAGCTCGCTCGCCCCGCACGCGGCAGCCTTTGATCCCGACGGACCGGCACGGGACGCTGTCGTCTGCACACAACCCTGGCAGGCGAAACATCGAGGCGTGCAAGTGCGGGCTGGCCTCCACCACAGGGGCAGTGGAGGCATCGCAGACGCAGTGGAAGAAGGTATACGGCTCCTGTGGCCTTTGCCTAGCTCGTCATGCTGAGCCCGTCGAAGCATGACGCCGGATGCCGCCTCCGTAGCACCTGAAGGCGTGACGTGCTGCCTGCGAACGCATGCTTCGACGGGCTCAGCATGACGGGACGTGCCGAACGATATCGTCTTCCGGTGCCACGTTCGCGGCTTACGGCTGTATGCTTCGACGGGCTCAGCATGACGTTTGCTTCGACGGGCTCAGCATGACGTTTGCTTCGACGGGCTCAGCATGACGTTTGCTTCGACGGGCTCAGCATGACGCTGTCGGCGGTGACGACGCGATGACGGTGTGGGTTGGAAGTTACCCATGTGCCCATCCGCCCTCGGATGGACACAGCACTGCTACTCCGCCGCTGTGAGTGGCGACGAGGCCGGTCGCGCTACACGCTCCAGGCCCCACGCATCGTGCGGGCGACCATCTGGCTCGCCTCGGCGTCTGCCCGGAAGTCCTCCTTCACAGGGTCCCACTCCAGCCGCCTACCACCCAGTCGCAGGCAGATGTTGCCCAGATGTTCGGGCTCTGCTTTGCGGCAGTGGATCGGCGGCACCTGACCGGGCAAGACGAAAACTTGCTCTGATCCCCGCTAGAAGAGGTACTTGATGGCGAGAAAGCCGCCAATCAGCAGGGCGGCGAAGGCAAGTGCCAAGGCGTCGAAGTACTTCTCCACGAAGGTCCCGATGCGCTCGCCGAAGATTCGAAGCAGGCCAGCGACCAGGAAGAACCTGCCGGCTCTGCCTAAGAGCGAGGCGACGATCACCGTGGGAAGGGATACGTTGTAGAGTCCGGCACCAATGGTGATTACCTTATACGGGATCGGGGTGAAAGCGGCAGTCAGCACGGTCGGAAAGGCGTTCCGTGAGTAGCTGTCGCCAATGGCCTTCATCGGTTCGTGCAAGTTGTACGCGTCCACGATCTGGCGACCGACGGATTCGTAGAACGCCCATCCGATGCAGTAGCCGAGCACGGCTCCACACACCGAGCCGATGGTGCAGATGGCCGCGATTCGAATCCACGCCTTGGGTCGGCTGAGCACCATGGGAATGAGGAGCGCATCTGGCGGAACGGGGAATACCGAGCTCTCGGCGAAGGCCACAGCGAACAGTGCGTAGGGCGCGTGCCTTGTTCTTGCCCATCGAATGGTCCAGTCGTATAGGCGCCTGATCGGGTGCATCGGCAGCCGAGCGATGTAGATTAGTCGTTGGAGCGGTCCGGCATGCTCGGGGGCGGCTCGGGCACCCGAAGATCCGGCTGAATCTTCGAGCGTCATGGTCGGCTCTGGGCCGTCGGGTGCAGAGGAGAGCATCAGCGATCTGTCGCTCCGCCGGGGGCCGGAGACTGGGAGTTGTCCTCGAGCGGTTCCTGCGGAAGCGACAGCAGGCTGCGGCGCCTCCGTCGGGCGAGCTGCTCGCACTCGAGTCTGCTTGCTCCCTGCGTCACCACGCTCCCATGATAACGCATGGGGGCGCAGCCTGTCCACAGCCCGACCGGCCCCGGACGGTCCGTTGGGATAGGACGGCTGGCTCGAGGCGCTACCTGGAAAGGTGCCCTGGAGTCTCGGTGCGAGGCAAAAAAAGAGGGCGGCAGTGAAAGGAGAGCAAAGCCTGCCACCCCCAAGGAAGGAAGGTGAACTCGATCCGTTTGATATGTTCGGCGGGTTAGGGGAAGTCCTTTAGGCCCGCCGGCGCTTTTTACCGTATTTTTTGCAGGCTGCGCCTGTGGGGCCGATCCGGCCCGCGCAGAACCCGCTTTGTGCCATAATCAGCATTCACCCACAGCGCAGCTTCCGGAGGCTACGAATCTTTGTCTACATCAACGGCTACTGCGACTAAGCAGGAGGCGCTCGGGCGCGATTACGCGGTCCGGCTCGTGCTCACCGCTATAGGCGAGCTGGACGGCATAGCGCGGCTCACCGATATCGCCGACCACCTTGCCAGCTCGGGCTTGGACACCAACGAGATTTACACTTTGATGGCCACGAACCCGGACCGGTTCGTAAACCACGACCGGCGCTGGGCTGCCAATATCGCAGCGGCACACGAGCGTGTGGCCACGGCGGCGGCAGTCGTGGGGCTGGTTCAGGGCTTCGGCGCCCCGATGACCCTCAAGTTGCTCGCCGTGCAGTGCGCGAACATGCTAGGCCGGCCCAAGGAGTACTTCGAGACCTATCTGCGCAGGTTGGTCTTGAAGGGTGACGACCTGTTTTTCTGTAAGGGAGATCACGTCGGGCTCACGGCGTGGCTGTACGTCGAGCAGTCCGAGGACGATGACGACGACCTGTTCTACAACGACTTGAAGTGGTCGGATGTCGATCCGTATCGCGAAGCTGCCGCGAGCGTGGACTGGGAGCAACTGAATGCGCCACTGGTGTTCTTGCGAGCGGTGGGCGAGCCCGTAGACGCTCGGGTGGTTGGTTACTTTGCGTCTAGGGCGTTGCGCTCGTCCGACCCATACGTTCCCCCGCGCTACGACGCCGTGAAGGTATTCGATACCGTGTATTCGTCCGACGAATACGTCTATGGCCCGGACGGTAAGTGGCACGCTATTGCCGATGCCAAGAAGTGGCTGGCCGCGGCCACCCGCCTGCTGAAGAAGCTCGAATCGACTATCGAAATCGAGGACGCCACGCCGCTCGAAGTCAAACCGGACGAGCTGGACCAGATGGTCGCCAGGGTCCTTTCGAGCGAAGATGCGACGCTGGCATCGGATCTTTTGGCGGACATGTACGGGGTCGAGCCGGGCTCGCGCACTTATGCCGATGATCTGAATACCGTGGTGGAGGCGCTGCGGAGCCGCCCTGAGGTGCTCTGGGTCGGCGGCATCCGCTTCCGGAAGCCGGGAACCGAGCCACTCTACGTGCACGAAGTGCCGGAGATCCTCCGGTACGAGAAGTACGAGTTCTATGATGACGACGGCGTCGAGATCGACCTCGAGCTGGAACCCGAGGCCTTCTCATCTTCGCTTCGCAAGGAACTCGGGCACGCTCTTGCCCAAGATGTTCTAGACGACGAGGTCGGCCCGGTTCACAAGCATCTGGCGGACGAGGTGCGATGCGTGGTGAAGGCGCACCACAAGGAACTCGGCACCTTCCCGCTTGCCCAAATACCGAATGGCTGGTTGCCTGCCGAGCCGAAGCTGCAGGAGATCATCCTAGAGGACCCCAAGGGTCGGAGGCTGCCCGTGTGGGTCAACACCGAGCTGCGACTGATGTTCGGGCTTTTCCCGTGGTACCTGGAGCAGGAGATCGAATCGGGAGCCGTCTTCACCCTGCATAAGACCGGGGACCCCAACAGGCTGCTCTTCCGCTGGATGGAGGAGCCCGATCCGCTCTGCTTCATCAGCTTCCAGCGGATGGAGGAGCTTCGGGATTTGCAGGAACGGGCGGACACGCTCTCCACCTTCGAGATTCTGGCCGAGGTGATGTCGCGCTACAACAAGGGCGCAGACTTCATCACCATCGTGACCGAGGTCAACGTGGTACGGCGGGTGACCCGCAGCATGATCGCGTCCATCCTATCCGGCTATCATTGCTTCTACCAGCGGGCAGGCTCGCCAGTGTGGCACTACGACGCGAAGAAGGTGCAGCAAGGCGCCGACAAGTCCAAAAGGAAGTACGCGAAGAAGTAGAGAGCGCGTGTGCCATAATGGCCGCGCTCTGAACTTGGAGGATTGCATCTATGCCGAACATCCGGTCCATGAAGAAGGACCTGCGCCGAAACGCGAAACGGCACCTTCGGAATCGAAGCACCCGTTCCGCGCTGAAAACTTACATCAAGAAGGCCAGGATGGCCGTAGAGAAGAACTCTGAGGACGCCACCGTGCGCGTGCTCGAGGCGGTGAAGAACCTGGACAAGGCGGCTGAGCGCGGCATTATCCACAAGAACCAAGCAGCTCGGCGCAAGTCGCGCTTGATGCGGGCGGCCAACCGAGCGGCACAGGCGGCTCAGACCAGCTCGTAGCGTGTATTCCGGCGGCGCGGCATGTAGCCCGCGTCCCGGATCAGTCGTTCGATCTCCTCGGCGTTCAGGATGAACTTGCTGCCTGCCGCCGACACCACGTTCTCCTCGATCATCACCGACCCGAAGTCGTTCACTCCATAGCCTAGCGAGAGCTGGGCGATCTTCGGCCCCTGGGTCAGGATGGAGCACTGAAGGTTGGGCACATTGTCCAGCATCAGGCGAGCTACCGCAACCGTACGCAGGTAGTCATAGCCTGTCGCTTTCTTCGGAATGGGTAGCGCAGTGTCTTCCGGCTGGAAGTTCCATGCGATGAATGCGCGGAAGGGCTCGCACTGATCTTGAAGCTCGCGGATGCGGACGAGATGCTCCACACGATCTTCCATGGTCTCCACGTGGCCGAACATCATGCTCGCGGTGCTGCGCAGTCCCACCTCGGCCGCAGTTCTCATGCACTCCAGCCACTCTTCGGTCGTGTCCTTGTAGGGGGCAATCTGCGCCCGAACGCGGTCCACCAGGATCTCACCGCCTGCGCCGGGTAGGGAGTGCAGGCCCGCTTCCTTCAGTCGGATCAGGCAGTCCCGCAGGCTCAGGCGCGAGATGTGCGCGATGTACATCACCTCGGCGGGCGAGAGTGCGTGCAGGATGACGCCAGGGTAGCGCTGTTTGATTAGGTGGAAGGTGCGCTCGAAATAGTCAATCTTCAGAGAGGGGTTGAGCCCGCCCTGGAAAAGCAGCTCCACGCCGCCCAGCCGCACCAGCTCGTCCACCTTCTGCAGTATCTCCTCGTCCGAGAGCAGGTAGCCTTCGTCGTGCTTGGGTGGGCGATAGAAGGCGCAGAACTTGCATCGCACCCAGCACACGTTGGTGTAGTTGAGGATGCGCCCAATAACGTATGTCACGGTTTCTGGGTCGGAGACCGCGCAGCGCCGGGCGTGGGCTAGGGCAGCGAGCCGGGGCAGGTCGGGGAAACCGAACAACCACACGCCCTCTTCCGGCGTGAGACGCTCTCCGGCCAGCACCTTCTCCGCAATCTCCTCGAAAGTAAGCCGCGTCACCCTATCGCGGTCAAGCACCACATTCTCTAACATGGCATCCCCGGGACGAGAGGATACCTGTTCCACAGGCCCCGGCGGCCCGACCCGGCTCGAGCTAGGCCCGATGCCGCTGGTGTACGCGGTGGTCGCCTAGACGGCACCCGCCTCGCCCCCGACTTCCGGGGAGAGGGCCGGGTTGCGTGGGCTATCTGCCGATGCTATTCATGTTGTCGGTACCAGAGCAAACGGAAGGGATTGAGACGAGTGCTTCCAGCTCCTGCCTTCCTCCTGTCATTCCGAGCGAAGCGAGGAATGACAGCTTGGTTGTTGGACGGCACATGCACCGACTACGATCGCGCTCCACGCGTGAGCAGGTGTGAGTTACTCATAACTCCCCCTCTCGTACGAAGCGGAAGGGGGAGGGCTGGGATGGGGGGCGATATGCCAACCGAGGAGGCTCGTCACTGAACCACCCTGGAGGGTGGATGGAGCGATCAATGTCATGGTGTACCATGTGGCGTGGGCTACGTGGTGAGCGACAGCCGTCTCTTGCAACACGCCATCCGAAGGTGGACCCAGCTATAGGTCACCTCGTGCTGGGTGAGTGATTTGGCCCGCATGTTTAGCCTGTCGGCGAACACTAGTACCGTCATGCTGAGATTGTCGAAGCATGACATCGTGAGTCACGTGGTCACGGCGAATGGCACTACCATGCTGGCATTCGGCTACATGCTGCGACGGCCTCAGCATGATGGGGAAGAAGTCTTTGTTGATTCGTCTTCCTCACCACCCGAAGTGGGAGGAATAGCCGGCGGGTGTGTCAACCCTCACCCGGCCCTTTCCTTTGGGAGGGAGAGGGGGCGACACATCAAGCGCGTACCTCGTAGTTGCCACGTCAGCACGGAGCTCGCCCTAATCCTCTCGCCCCAGGCGCACTACGATACGGATAAGGCTAACGAACCCGGCAAGTGCGCCGACGAGGAACCCCACACTCAGCCACGTGGGGCCGGTTCCCAGCCGCTCGTCCACGAGCCAGCCGATGAGCAGACCGCCAACCGTAGGCACCACCAGCGAGTAGAGCGCAGCGAAGCCGAGACTAAAGCCGCGCGCGCTCACGCTGCCCCCAGGCTCCACCTTGGGTGCCGGGCGCTTGAACTCCCACTCCGGCACCTCGGGCAGCGGCGAGGATGCAGCGGTCTTCACCCGCTCCAACAGCTCCTCGCGCGCCGCTTCTGTGGCGTCCTCTTCGGGCTCCTGCTGCTTGGTTTCTTCTGTGTCTTCGGCCACGACGAGACAATACCCGGATTGTGCCGTGTCCGCACGCGAGATGCCGCAGCCGGTAAGATCGTGGGACCCATGATCGAAGCCGTCGTCTTCGACGTAGATGGAGTGCTGGTCGACTCGCCTCACGAGGAGGCGTGGAGACACGCGCTTCGGCAGATGCTGAGTACGAGTTGGAAGGACTCGGCAACGAGCGGGGTGACGGCAGACGCCTTTACGACGGCATTCTATCAACAGCACGTTGCTGGTAAGCCGCGTGTAGCGGGAGCGCGAGACATGCTTCGGGGGCTCGGCGTGCAGGATCCGAGTGGGCGCCGTGCCGAGGAGTTGTCTGCTGTGAAGCAGGGCGTTCTGATGCAGCTCGTAGAGGCTGGTAGCTTCGTCGTTTTCGATGATGCACTACGGTTCTTGTGCGCGTGTCTCGATCGTGGCCTCCGCATTTGTGCGGCGTCTTCATCCAAGAATGCCAACGAAATGATGGCGCGGGTGCACGTGCCACAGCAGGCCTCGCTGCTCGTGGATCTCTTCCATGCGAACGTTTGTGGTCGTGACCTTCGACATGGCAAGCCTCACCCCGAGATATTCCTAACCGCTGCCGATGCGCTTCGAGTACCCGTCGAAAGATGCGTGGTAGTCGAGGACGCCCCATCTGGAGTGCAAGCAGCAAAGGCCGCAGGTATGTCGTGCATAGGAGTCGCACGGGTGGGGGACGAGCAGCTTCTGAACGACGCCGGAGCGGACTGGGTGGTACGCGATCTCGATGAGGTCGAGCTGTCGAGGATCCTGAACGCTGGGAGGGTGTCGTGAGCTGGTATCAGTTCTTGGATGGATGGGTGCTGCGTGAGAAGCAGTACGTACCCGAGGAAGAGAGCTCGCGGGCAACCGTGTTCGCGCTGGCCAACGGTGTGTTCGGCTGCCGCGGCGCGCCGGAGTACCTGTCACCCAAGCTGGAAGGCGTGAAAGGCACCTATATCAACGGAATCTACGATACGCCTAAGGGTCTGCTGACCGAGCGCGAGATGCCGAACGTGCAGGACTGGACCCTGATCCAGGCGGTAGTCGACGGCGACCCGCTGGACTTCACGACGGGCTCGCTCGCCGACTACCGACGCGAGCTGAATATGCGTGAGGGCACGATGATGTGGGGTGGTAGGTGGACATCGCCCTCGGGCGCGATGGTGTCGGTGGAGAGTGAACGACTGCTATCTATGACACATCCCACGGTGGGCGGCATACGGTGGAGACTGACTGCGGAAACGGATCTAGATCTCGAGCTGCTGTCCGGCGTTGACGGCGACGTGAACAACCGTTGGGCAGAGCACTTCCGGGATGTCCGATGCCGGCATCTCTCGGACGGCGTGTACGTCGAAACCGACACCTTCGACCCTGGCTTCCGAATCGGTGTGGCGACGAGAGAATACGTCACGACAGGCTCCTCAGTCGAGATGTCACAGTTGCCACCAGAGGGCCGGCGCGTGCTTCGTCAGTATCGGTTGCACCTGCGCGTCGGCGAGAGCATAACGCTCACGAAGTGGGCCGCGCTGCGTGAGAATCGATTCACACAAGGCGACCATCTCGAGGCGTGTTCGCGCGACCTCGACGAAGTAACAGCGCTCGGTTTCGGCGAGGTGCGAAGACTTCATGCCGAGCGCTGGGCGGAGCTTTGGTCGCAGGCCGGCGTACAGATCGAAGGGGACGCTGCGGCGCAGTTAGGCATACGCTTTTCGCAGTTCCACCTGCTGTCCGCGGCGCCCTACCACAACGACCGCATCAGCATGCCCGCGAGGGGGTTGCAGGGGCAGGACTACTACGGATCCATCTTCTGGGATTTCGAAATATTCGTGCTGCCCATGTTAGCGTACACGCAGCCGCAAGCGGCGCGAAACGCTCTGATGTATCGGGTGCACACTCTGGAAGGTGCATTGCGAAAGGCTGCCGCTCTCGGCTATCGCGGCGCCTACTATGCGTGGCAGAGTCAGGAAACGGGGGACGAGCAGTGCGACCTGTACGTCTTCACGAACCCCGTCACGGGCGAGAAAGTAAGGTCCTACTTCGCCGACGAGCAGATCCATATCTCTGCTGACGTAGTATACGCGATGTGGCAGTACTACGAGGCAACCGGCGATGTTAGTATTTGGTATGATGGAGGTGCGCGTGTGGCTGCCGAGGTGGCACGGTTCTTCGTCTCACGAGCCGTGTGGAACGAAGAGAAGAAGCGCTATGAGCTGCGTACCGTTCTCGGGCCCGACGAGTACCACGAGCGCATAGATAACAACGCGTTCACGAACATGATGGCTCGTCATGCCGTTCGCCGTGCCTTGCTGATAGCCGAACTCGTGGGCACAGCAGCTCTCGGAGTGGATGGAGAAGAACTAGATGAGTGGCGGAACTTCGCGGACAAGCTGTACGTCCCGCAGCCCGATTCCCAGACGATGCTGATCCCCCAATTCGATGGCTTCTTCGATCTGCCGGACGTACCACTCCAGGTCACGCTGCGCGAGTTCGAGAAGCCGGAGAATCGATTCGCCGGTGTGAACGGCCCCTTTCAGAAGTCGCAGAACAGTAAGCAGGCCGATGTGGTAATGCTGCTATACCTCTTCCGCGACCAGTACGATACGGAGGCCAAGAAGGCGAACTGGGAGTATTACGAGCCTCGCACGGCGCACCTGTCGTCGCTCAGCCCTATGGCCTATTCGCTGGTTGCTGCCGACGTCGGGCGCATGGACTGGGCGTATAAGTATTACATCCACACCTCGCACATCGACCTGGACGCGGCGGGACCGCACTGGAATCTCGGCATTCACGCTGCTAGCCTCGGCGGCGCATGGCTGGCGATTGCGCATGGGTTCTGCAAGCTGCGCCTGACGCTGGAGGGAGTGGTCTTCGATGGCTGGCCCGCTCTGCCTCCTGGCTGGTCGAAGATCGAGATGCCTTTCCGCTGGCACGGCCTGGCGATGGCTCTGGTGGTGAACCAAAAGACCGTTCGCGTCGTTAGTCGGTTCGATTCGGCTACCGTTCCCGTGCACTTTCCAGACGGTGTGGCCATTCTCGAGGCGGGCGAGACGGTGGAACGGCGGGTACCAGCGGGGCCGTGAGGCGTTTTCGCCGACATTCGCGCTCCGTCCCAGCGTAGTAACATGGTATATGGCGAATAGGAATCCAGGGGGACCGAGTTGAGACGAACCGTATTGATTTTTACCTTCGTGTTGACGGTGACCGCGTTGGCTCTCGGCGTGTCCGCAGACCTGTCCGAGGAGAGCAGGCAGGCCATCTTCGACAAGATGGTTTCCGTCATGAAGAAGACCGCTTACTTACCGGATGTCACGTCCGAGCGCCTCGACGCCATGGTGGAGGAAAAGCGAGCGAGCATTCTCTCTGCCGAATCGGATGTCGAGTTTCAGCGGCGAGTGGACGCGTGGTTCCGCACTATGGGCTTCTCCCACCTAGACCTGCTCGCTCCTGCCGAGGCTAAGCGACGCACTCAGGGTTCGATGGTGGGCCTAGGCGTAGAGCTACGCTTCGATAAGGGAGAGCCAGAGGTCGTGCACGTGTTCCCCGGCTCCGGCGCGGACAAGATCGGCCTTCAGCCCGGCGACGTCATCCTGGAAATTGATGGGGAGAAGTACGACCGGCAGAAGGGGGCGTCGGGCCCGGTCGGCACCACCTTCAGCCTGAAGTACCGCACCGCGGACGGCACCGTGCACCAGCGACGGGTCGTTCGACAAGAGTTCAAGACCGACAAGCCGCTGGTGGTGCAGAAGCTGGACGGCAACATCGGCTACCTTCGCGTCTGGTCCTTCATGCGCTACTCCTCGAAGGAAGTGGCAGCGGCGCTCGAAACGCTGAAGGACACGGACGGGCTGATCCTGGACCTTCGACTGAACGGCGGAGGCTCGGTGATGTGGATGTCCGACCTGCTCAGTCGCTTCCTGCCCGAGCGGACCAGGGTTGGGGCCTTTCTAAGCAAAGGCGAAGGCAAGGACGAGCTGATCGAGCGGCCCGTGGTGGTGGGACGAAGCGAGAAGAACCGATACAAGGGCAAGATGGTGGTGCTGATCGACGAAGGCTCGGCAAGCGCGAGCGAGATTTCGGCTGCCGCACTGCGCGAGACGGGGCGGGCCACGCTGATGGGCCGCAAGACGGCAGGAGCGGTGCTGTCGTCCACCTACATCCCGGTCGGCGAAGGGTATGTCCTGCAAGTGCCACTACAGGATTACAAGACGAAGGACGGGGTGCGGCTGGAGGGCAATGGGGTGAAGCCGGACATCGAGTTGAGCCGGGAGGTTGTTCGCCCTACACCCGGCCAACCGGACGAAGCTATCGAGGCCGCCCGCCTGACACTCCTGGGGAAGCCGGTGACCGCTGGTACGAAGTAGCATCAGCCAAGCGTCGAGGCGCCCGCTTCTCTGCTATCACGGCTCATCCTGTCACCCGTCATGCCGGGCCTGTCGAAGCAAACGTCATGCCGGGCCTGCCGAAGCTAACGTCATGCTGAGCCTGTCGAAGCACCCGTCATGCTTCGACAAGCTCGGCATGACGGTCACGATCTGCGTTAGGTAAGATGCCCCTATCAATCCATCCGCCCTCCGATTGGGCGACTGGAGGTTCCGACCGCTGCTGCCTTGTGTGAACCTCAAGCCGCATACTGAACAGGTGTCCCGCTACCGGCGGTGAGGGTCGCTACCACCCCGCAGAGGCAGGTAAGGCTGGATGGCGTGTCCTGAGGGACTGGGCCTACAGCCCTTACGGACTTGCTAAAGTCTGGTCGGGATGTAGCAGGGCATGGGGAGTGCCCCTCCTACCGAAGGAGGAGCACGTAGCACAGGGGACGGGCGTGCAGGCTTTCGCCTCAGATGCCCGGGTATGGTGTGCCGTCGTCGCGAATCGGGACGCTTCCCAACCTGACTCGTACGGTTTCCGTCTTGCCGGTCTGCTGCTTTCGCACGGTCAGCGTAACCGTCGAGCCTGGCTTGTCCGTTACCACTAACTTCCGTAGCTGCGCGGCGGAGCTGATTGTCTTGTCACCATATTTCTGGATCAGATCACCCGGCATCAGGCCGGCCGAGTCAGCCGGCTCGTTCCGGTACACCCTATACACCCGTGCTCCCGTGCTGTTGTCGCGCAGTGGCAGGAAACCGATCCACCCGCGCTCCACCTTGCCATTACGCACGATCTCTTCCACGATTTTTCGTGCCATGTTCGAGGGCACTGCAAAGCCTATGCCCTGGCTGCCACCCGACTGAGTGTAGATGATGCTATTGATGCCGACGAGCTCTCCATCTACGTTTGCGAGTGCTCCACCCGAGTTCCCCGGATTGATTGCCGCGTCGGTCTGAATAAAGTCCTCTAGTGCCAGCACCCCCAGGTCCTGCCTACCCTTCGCGCTGACGATGCCGGTAGTCACGGTTCGCTCCAGCCCGAATGGGTTTCCGACCGCGATCACCCACTCGCCCACTTGCAGCTTATCACTGTCTCCCCATTTTAAAGCGGGCAGGTTGTTCGCCTCTACTTTGACGACGGCGATGTCCGTCGCAGGGTCGGTTCCTAGCACCTTGCCGTCTACTAGTAGTCCATCCCCCAAGCGCACGCGACAGACGTCGGCGCCGCGTACGATGTGGTTATTGGTGACAATCAGCCCGTCGGAGCGCATGATCACCCCGCTGCCCGTCTCGATGACGCGGCGACTGCTTCTTCCGAAGAAGTCATCGAAGTCAGGGAAAAGGGACCATCCGCCCGTTCGTTGCTCACGCTCCACCTCGATGTACACGACCGAGGGCGTGACCTGCTTGGCTACCGCAACGAAGGCTTGCTGCTGGCCCTTTAGCATCCGCTTGGCCTCGGCGAGGGACATTTCGTCCCCCGACTGCGCCCAGACCAATCCCGCACTTACCAGCGCCCAAACACAAAACAAGGCTCTCAACTCGACCTCCGATTACCGGTTTCACCTAAGTTACGCAACGGATTCTGGCATCTGCTCCCGCCAGTGGTGCCGGAGGGCAGCGATGAGACCGCTGGTGGACCCGTTGAGCAGGGACGACGCCACCCAGTTGTCAGGGCACTCGTTGCCTAGAACGTCCTCTTCGGCCCTTTAGCAACGGGGCGCAGTCGCCTACCAAGTAGAAAGAGCCGGTAACCAGGATGGTGTCGTCTGGGTCGGCTTCGCGCTGGGCCAGTTCGATGCCCTCCAGCGCGTTCTCGGCCCGCAGGAAGTCTAGGCCGAGGTCCTCGGCCGCTTCGCACAGCGCGTCGAGAGGCAGCCGCCTCTCGTCCAGTGGTTGCGTCAGGATGAGCTTCCCCGGGATCGGTGCCATCGCGGCAAGGAAGCGACGGGGATCGTGTCCCTTCGTCATTCCTAGCACGACGTGCAGCTTGCCCGACCGGGCCAAGGCCAGCGCGGCTGGACGAAGCACGGCCGCCGCATCGCGATTGTGGGCGCCGTCCAGTACGATCGTCGGTTTCTGAGCCACCACCTGCATCCGTCCCGGCATCTCCGTGGTGGCTACGGCTTCGGCATAGGCTTCCTCGGGAATGTCGAAGCCCCAGGAGTCGGCAAAGCCCTCGGTGATGGCGATTGCCAGCGCCGCGTTCTCACGCTGGTGGGCCCCTAGCATCTTAACATGCAAGCCTTTTAGGTACATGCGGGGAGTCCGCACGTGCAGCGCGTTGCCGTCTTCCCACCACACGACAGAGCGCCCGTACACTGAGGGTCTGGTGGACGCATGGCGCACGTGCGTAATGCCTGCCATCATCTCACGGCTGAGCGCCGACAGCACCTCGAGTGCCGACGGGTCTTGCGCCGCCGTCATGAATCGCACTCCGGGCTTGATGATGCCGCCCTTCTCCCTGGCAATCTGTTCCACGGTCTCACCCAGGATCGGGGTGTGGTCCAGACCCACATTGGTGATGGCGGCCACTCGCGGCAGGATGACGTTCGTCGCGTCCAGCCGGCCGCCCATCCCGGCTTCCACCACCGCGCAGTCCACCGCCTCTTCGGCAAAGAACTTGAACGCGACCAGTGTCTTCAGCTCGAACTCCGTGACCGGTCCTAGCTCGGTGTCGCCCAGCTCCTCGCACAATGGAACGATCCGGCACATGATGGAGGCAAACCGCTGCCGGGGGATCTTCTCTCCGCCCACCAGAATGCGTTCGCACAGGTCGAACACATAGGGTGAGTGATATCGGCCCACCCGCAGCCCAGCGGCGCCAAGGATGGATGCGCAGAACGCGGTCACCGAGCCCTTGCCATTCGTGCCAGCGATATGAATGGAGGACCAGCGGTCTTGCGGGTCGTTCAGGCGGGACAGCACGGCGCGCATTCGTCCGAGGCCGGGTCGGATGCCGAACCGTTGCAGGCTGCTTAGATAGTCCACCGCCTGTCGAAAGTCCACGGAGGCAGTGTACCGCAGGGTGCCTCAGGCGGCGACTCGCATGGGCTCGTCCCGATTGCCGTCCCGGTACATCGAGGGGGGCTAGCGTGTATGCCACAATCGGAACCTAGAGAAGCACACGGATGACCCAGGGCTACATTCCCAGCATCGGCATGGAGGTTCACGCGGAGCTTAGCACGCGGAGCAAGATGTTTTGCGGCTGCCCCGTGGGCTTCGGCGGAGAGCCCAACACCCGCATCTGTCCCGTGTGCACGGGCCAGCCCGGGGCGCTCCCCGTGCCCAACAGAGGAGCCATCGAGATGGTTCTTCGGACGGCGTTGGCGCTCAACTGCACGGTGCCGGAACGCAGCGTTTTCCACCGCAAGAACTACTTCTACCCCGACCTGCCGAAGGGCTATCAGATATCACAGTACGAGGAGACCAACCCGCTCGGCTATTCGGGTTACCTCGAGCTTCCCGCCGATGAAGGCACGAAGAAGGTCCGTATCCGAAGGGTGCACCTGGAAGAGGACACGGGCAAGCTAATCCACCTGCCGGGCGGGGAGAGCGGGATTGACTACAACCGAAGCGGCGTGCCGCTGATGGAGATCGTCACCGAGTTCCCACCGGATATACACTCCGCCGAGGAAGCTCGGGACTACCTTTCTGAGTTGCGCCTTCTGCTGCTCTATCTCGGAGTGTGCGACGGCAAGATAGAAGAAGGGAGCCTGCGGGGCGAGCCCAACATCTCGGTCGCGCCGGAGGGTAGCGCGACACTCGGTGTGAAGACGGAGATCAAGAACCTCGGGTCCATAAAGGCCGTGTACCTCGGCGTTAAGTCGGAGGTTGCACGTCAGATCGAAGCCATGAGACGAGGCGAGACGTTGAGACAGGAGACACGCGGCTGGAACGAGGAGCGAGAAAGCACCTACGTGATGCGCGTGAAGGAAGAGGAGAACGATTACCGCTACTTCCCCGACCCCGATCTTCCACCCATGCGGATCGCGCGCGAGTGGCTGGAGAGCCTGAGGGCCGAACTGCCGGAACTGCCTGCAGCCAAGCGGGCGCGCTATCGTCGGGAGCTCGGGCTGCCTGCGAAGGACGCCGATCAGCTCGTCGCGGACCCGGCAACCGCGGCATACTTCGAGCAGTGCGTGCAGGCGGGTTGCGATGCAAAGCGGGCGTGCAACTGGTTGACCGGCGAACTCACGCGGCTGATGAAAGAGTCGGACGTGCAGATCGCGAACCTCAAAGTGCGGCCGGAGCACCTTCGTGAGCTGCAAGACCTGGTCGAAGCGGGAACCCTGAGCTCCACGATGGCGAAAGATGTGTTGGCGGCGTGCTTTGCGGATGGACGGTCGCCCCGGGCCATCGTGGCAGAGCGGGGCGACGCGCAAGTGTCGGACTCGGAGGAGTTGCTGCGCTGGTGCCGCGCTGCGCTCGAGGCAAACCCGTCGGAAGTCGCGAAGTACAGGGCAGGCCATCGGAACGTGATCGGCTTCTTCGTCGGACACGTGATGCGCTCGTCGGGCGGCAAGGCGAACCCGAAGATGGTACAGGAGATCCTTCGAGAGGAGCTGGAGAGGGAATGATAGCAGTGGTTCTGTCTGCGCTCGTATCGGTGACCTGGCCGACCGGGACGCCGGCCCAAAGCCGCGATGCCCTGAACGCCGTGTGGGACTCGCTCGAGTGGCAGCTAGTCAAGGCGTCCGACCTCGCGTGGCACCAAGGCGAGTACGACATGGTGGCTCGCGTGGGATACATCTGGATCGAGGTGAATCCCGACAACACCGAGGCCTTCTCTACGACCGGGTACATCCTCGAGGCGGGACTGCAGAACTATGACTACGCAGAGCAGGTGTATAAAAGGGCGGTGCAGGCGCACCCTGCTCGGTGGGAGTGCAAGCACGACCTCACCTTCTTCTACTACATGCGTAAGCGCTACGCCGAGGGTGCGATGATCGGAGAGCAGATGCTGGCACTCAAGCCGATGCCGACAGCATATCACTTAGTGGCCCACTGCTATGAGCGTTCCGGACAGTTAGCGAAGTCCATCGCTACCTGGAAGAGAGCGCTCGAGGTGGACCCGAAGAACGACGTGGCGATGATGAATCTGAAGCGTGTCGAGGAGATGTTAGAGAAGGAGAAAGCGGGAGGGGAGCCGTGATCATCGGGCGAGTTTTCATGCCCTTTCTCTTCGACCCCATCTACGTGCTGCCCCTGACCGTCGCGTACAACGCGTTAGGGCTGCTCACGGTCACCATCCTGCTCGGCGTGGTGCTGGACTTCGTGCAACACATGGGTGGTCGGGTGCCGTACAACGGGTTTACGCGAACCGTGGAACGGGTCAGCGATGCGGTGACAATGCCATTGAAGCGGTTCATCCGTCCCGTTCGTATGGGATACGCCTTGTTGGACCTGACACCCTTGGTAGCACTGATATGCCTCTCGGTTTTGCAGGGGGCGCTGCGGGCGGTGATAGGGGGTCTGCTCTGATGAACGAGAACATCGCGGAACCACGCCTAACACCACTGCAGGTGGAAAAGACCGTCTTTCCCCGGCGGGCATTCGGTTACGATCGCAAGGCGGTGGACGCATTTCGGCGCGACGTGGGCAAGGAGATGGAGCGCCTGGTGCAAAGGGTGCGGCAACTGGAGCAGTCCGAGCGCGAGCTGCTTTCCGAGGTCGGCCGCTTCCGTGAGTTGGAGACGGCGCTGAAAGAGGCTGTGTTGTTAGGCCAGCGCGCGGCAGACGAGACGCGGGCTGCGGCTCATAGTGAGGCGGACGCGGTGCTCTCGGAGGCCCGCGCGCTGGCGCGACAGCTTCAGCAGGACGCCGAACTCCAGGTGCAGCAGATACGGCAGGAGGTGGCCCGCTTGCACGCCGAGCGCGAAGGGCTAGTCGCGGGGCTGCGCGCGATGCTGGAGGGGTTTGCTGCGCGGCTCGAGACGTTCATGCCCGCCACGGCCGCGGTTAGCGTGCCGGTGCAGGAGGTCGAAGACGGAACTGTCGCTGCGAGTGACGCCCCGCGCGAGCCGTAACGAGGTTACCCTCGGGCCGGACGGGGTGCTGCATGTGCGGGTGACCGCCCCTCCCGCCGACGGGCAGGCTAACAGAGCGGTAATCGAGGCCCTCGCTCGCGAATTGCGTGTGCCGAAGACCTCCATCACCATTCTCTCCGGTTCTTCCTCGCGCAGCAAGCGGGTGCGCGTCGAGGGGTTGAAGGCCGACGTTCTGCTGCGCCTCCCCCGTAGCTAGGCGCGCAAGCCGGATTCGGTGCAACCGGCCTCCCTGAAGGCATGTATAATGCTTGTGGACCCAATGGTATGTTTGGAGCGTCATAGTCGAACGGGGTCAGCATGATATACTACGTACTCGGGATCGGCGCGGTCGTGTGGCTCATGGCTTGGCTCATCGCCTTCACCGTACTACGTAAGCGTGCCAAAGAGCGCATTCATCTGGACGGTCCAGCGCGCAAGTGGTCCTCTAGGCTGGCTTCGCGGCTGTATAGAAGCAAGATTTCGCCGGCGGAGCTCGCTTCGTACTCTGCCATGACCGGGGCGGAGTACGTAGCCGCGTGGGCAATGATCGACCCGGACGTGACCGCCGCGGCCGACTTCTCTTCGACAGCCGAGATTCATAGCGGCCTCGATTTTGCGCACTACATCCACCAGCACTACGAGTCGCTCGACGCCGCGGCGAAGGAAGGATTCCTGAACCGCCTGGTCGGCTACGTCGGCGAGCAGCAGGCGGCGGACCTCTTGGCGCACCAAGGACACGCTGTTCAGGTCGCGGCGGAGGCCAATCAGCCTGTGTGGGATCTGCTGGTAGACGGGCACCCGGCAAACATCAAGACGGTAGCCGATATCGCTGCTATCAAAGGCGAGGCTGCGGCTAACCCGGGAGTGACCTACTATGTCCCCCAAGACGCCCACGGCGAAGTCGGCGAGAACATCATCCCTCTGCCTGGCTTCAGCCACGACACCGCGAAAGAGGCGACAAAGGAGGCAATCGCCGGTGCCAAGGGCGAGATCGCAGCACACGGGCTGGGTATGCACCTTCCCTGGATCACCTTCGCTTTCGCGGCGTACAGAAACTACAAACTGGTCCGGGACTACGATCAGGATCCGCTCACTGCTGTGAAACACACTGCAATGGAGAGTGTCGGCCGCGGTGTCGGTGTCATTGCAGGTGCGAAGCTGGGTGGGGCCTTAGGTTGGTTCCTCGGACCAATCGGTGCTCTGGGCGGGGCCATCCTGGTAGGCATCGTCGGCGCGCTAACTGGCGGCGCACTCGCCGAAGAGTGGAAAATGCAACCGCTCCGGAAAGCCCAGGAGCGCTTCGAGAGTCTCTTGGAAACCTTCGGTCGCAGCTTCGCCAATCAACTCTCGACCATTCGAGAGCGTGTGCTACTACCCTATCAGGTTCGTCGGACTGCAGTAGAGGCTCTCGCCGCGCATGCCGCTCGCAGATACATGCGACCTCGCTTCTGGCTGTGGCCGGACTTCTATACTGTTCTCTTGATGGAGGCGGTGACCGCGGCGCGCAGCCAACTCACACAGGACCTGGAGAGGATCCGACCTGCCCTCGACGTGGTAGATCGAGCCCCGAGTGGCGGTTGGAAACAACTTGGCGCGCTGATGATGAACGTGCCGTGGCTCCGGCAGGGCCTCGTGCACGACGAATCCTCGCTGCAAGCCACGATGAACGCCCGAGCGGATGTATTCAGGGAGCGACGCAAACTGAATCCATCGTGGACCCCCCCGAACCTGGATTAGCGTGAACTCTGAGCGCTGCCACCTGAGCGACAGGGTCCATGCCATACAACCCTAGTCCCCCGAGTTCGCCCTGGTGACTGGTTCCCTTGAGGTATGAGTACCCTCTGGGGCAACTCACAGCCCTGATGTTCTGGAGCGGTGGCCCGCTCACGTCACGCTGAGCCTGTCGAGGCGTGCAGTCGTGTGTGGCGTGCCATCCCTTTACGCTGCTCCATTCACCAAGTGCATAAGTACGCTGCGACAGGCTCGGTGTGGCGGTTCCATCGCGCCTGTCGGAGTGCTGGCGATGTTACGCCGAGAGGCGAAACTACGTGACAACCGACGGACTGGTCCATGTAGATGACAAGCGGCCCTCCGGGGCATCGGAGGGCCGCAGGGTACAGAAGCTGCGCTACGGTGAGCCGGCTAGTCCAAAGTTGGTCAGGACCAGGTTCAGGTCAGCGAGGTCAACCACGCCGCTGCCGTCGAGGTCACCCATGAAGGCGGTGCCGCCGAAAGTGGTTAGGATGTAGTTGAGGTCGCCGAGCGAGACGCTGTTGTCATCGTTGCAGTCACCGTTCACCAACGTCAGGTTCACCGTGTTGCCCGCCGGCACGATCACCACAGAACCCTGCAGGTTTCGCAGCCAGTGCGAGAACTTGACAGCTACATCGAACGTGCCCAGCGCGACGTTCGGAAGGCTATAGTTGCCCGACCCGTCGAGGGTGATCGGATAGCTGTGCAGCACCGTCGTGGTACCAGGCGATCGGAACTCTAGGTTTGCCGTGAAGCCCGCGGGGCTAGCCACGTAGTTGAGCAACGTGATCTGCCCGGAAAGCGGTCCCGTGGTCGGGTCCAAGCTGTACGAGTAGATCTCCGTCCCCCACGATCCGGTGCCCACCGGTACCATGCCGATTGCCCAGAACGTGGTGTCGTCTGCCGGGTCCACCGCACCGCCGATGTAGTCGCCCCAGCGGCAGGGGTTCGCTTCGCCGTTGTATCCGACGGTGGCAGCGCGCTTCAAAGTGAGCGGTTTCATGGTGTTCGGTGCGTCGGAGGTTAGACGACCTGTGTAGTAAAGCGACACATATTCATTGCTACTAGACTTGGTTACACCAGTGCCAATAGTACCGTATTGGTTCATCTGCAGTGCGCCGTAGTAGATGTAGGCCGATGCATCCGAAATGTTGCCCGTCTGGGACACAGTAAAGTTGCTCGGCATGCCAGATGCATCCGCAACGTACCAGCGCACTACGCAGCCGGCTCCGCCGCTGATGTTGTGGGTCACCAGAACCTTGTTATCCCGAACGCACACGTCATAGATGCGGGTGTCCAAAGTATCTATTCGGGTGCTAGAGCCTTTCTGAACGGCAGTGGCTGCCTGACTATAACTGCTAATCGCTTTTCCTACCTTCGCCAGGGTCGGAGTACCGAGGGGGTTCTGTATGGCGAAGATGTTCAGCCGGTTGCCGCCACTAACGTTGACCACGTAAGGCAAATTGCTGGTGCCGAGGTGTCGCCCCGGCTGCAGGCTCCATGCCGTCCCGCCACTCGGATTCGTGAAACTCCAGAAGTCGGTGTACGTAATGGTAGGCGAGCCATCCAGGAACTGCTGCTTCGGGCATACGCGAATCTTGCCGTATCCGCCGCTGCCGCTGAAAGGGAACTGGTTGGAGGTGAACATGATAACATTCTGGTCGTAACCGAACCCAGGATAGTCGCCCCACGTGTTGCTGTTCGTGCTTCCGTTTAGTGTCGAGTTCAGCGCCCATTTCGCCCAGACGCCGTTCGGATCGCTGTCGTCGGACACGGCCACCAGGTAATATGAGCGATTGGCACCACTCTCGAGGGCCGCGTACATGATGAAAAACCGGCCCGAATACTGATCATAGAAGCACCGGGGATCGAACACCAAGCTGAACGAGATACCGAACCCGCTGAAGAAGTTGGTAGGGTTGAGGTTCGACGTGACGGTTCCGGCTTTCGTGTGGAACGTGAGGCGCCCGTTGATAACTCCGACCACGTGCGCCGGTCCGACTGCGACGTTCGGGTCTCCGGGCGTGAGGCCGCTTTGGGATGGACCCGGGAAGTAGCCGTTGCCGAACAGGTCGCTCACCAGATCGTTCTGACCAACGAAGCGAGGGCCGCGCCGCTGCGGAAACAGGTTCAGCACATTCGGCACGACGGTGAGCTGCTCCACCGGAGGGAAAAGATGCTCCCTGGCCTGCATCGCGTCCGTGTCGTCGAGCACGAACGGCACGTCCATCGTAACCGTGGCACTGTATCCGTCGAATTCCGTGCCCCGGTCCGCCAGGGCAGGTGCACACACGAACAACGCAAGAGTGAGACTGCCTAGCCCACGCAATCCTATGAATCTGTCCATCATTCCTCCACTTACCCGGGCCGTGCTGTTCACAAACGGCCACCGTTTGGGCGGGGGGTAGCGCCTAGGGCATGCAACCCCTCCACTTCAGGTAATAACCCGGACTGCGGTACCACGGTTCCACCTTCTCGCCCGTAGAACTACGGCAGGTTCCATGCCATACAGGGCTGTCGCAAGTGCGAGCAAGGCGGTTGCGGCACAGCCGATGTCTCTAGGCCATTCTCCTCCACCCATTTTCGGGGGCACAGGGACGTCGGGGCCGAATGTCGAACAATGGGCTACTAATCACTCGAAGCAATTGGAGGGCAAGATGGCTTCCCCCGAAACGACGCGCGTTTACAACTTCTCGGCCGGCCCGGCGGTGCTCCCGGAGCCGGTGCTACTGGAGGCTCAGCGCGACCTGTTCTCCTATCCCGGTGCCGGCATGTCCGTGCTCGAAATGAGCCACCGCGGAAAGCACTACGACGCCATTCATCAGGCTGCGAAGGACAACCTGAAGAAGCTGATGGGCGTTCCGGACAACTACCGCATCTTGTTCCTGCAGGGCGGCGCGAGCCTGCAGTTCAGCATGGTTCCCATGAACTTCCTGCCAGCAGACGGCACCGCCGACTACATCGTCACGGGGAGCTGGTCGAAGAAGGCGGTGAAGGAAGCGAAGCGAGTGGGCAAAGTGAACATCGCCGCCACTTGCGAGGAAACGAACTTCGACCGGCTGCCGACCGCAATCTCGCTGACGCCGGGCGCTGCATACGTGCACTTCACGTCCAACGAGACGATTCACGGCGTAGAGTGGCCCACGGAGCCGGACAGCGGGGGCGCACCTCTCGTCTGCGACATGTCCTCGGACATCCTCAGCAGGCCGGTGGACGTCTCGAAGTACGGCCTCATCTACGCGGGTGCGCAGAAGAACATGGGGCCCGCGGGTGTAACCGTCGTTATCATCCGCGAGGACTTACTCGAGAAGGTGCCCGAGGGGCTGCATTCGATGCTCGACTACAAGCTGCAGGCCGAGAACGACTCGCTGTACAACACCCCACCCTGCTTCGCGATCTACATCGTGGGGCTGGTAGTGAAGTACGTGCAGGCAGAGGGAGGCTTGCAGGCGATGTTCGAGCGGAACAGGCGCAAGGCAAGCGTGTTGTACAAAGTGATTGACGAGAGCGGCGGTTTCTACCGCGGGCACGCACAGCCGGATTGCCGTTCGCTGATGAACGTGACGTTCCGGATGGCCACGGAGGACCTGGAGAAGCAGTTCATCACGGAGGCTGCGGCCGCCGGGTTCGCTGGGCTGAAGGGACACCGGTCGGTGGGTGGCCTGCGCGCGTCCATCTACAACGCGTTTCCTGCGAAAGGCTGCGATGATCTAGCACAGTTCATGGTGGACTTCCAGCGCAAGTCGTAACCCCGGCGCCTTCACCGGTACACGTGACACGCTCCCATCGCTCACCCGATGGCGAGGGTGGGTCAGGGGAGGGGTGTGCGGTGTGATGCCTTGGATGCTCACGACCGATCCGGGGGAGCAGTTGGCCGGAGCGGGTGGGAAGGCCAAAACCTGCAGGTAGACAAATGTCTGCATAATGTGCTATATTGTCTATATGAGGTCGCCTGCGCTCAAGGTCATCCGATGCGGCACCATCCTCAACCGGTGCCCGCTCGACTTCGCCGACTGGACCGTGAACCCTTACGGCGGGTGCGCGTTCGGGTGCTCCTACTGCTTCGTGCCCGCCATGAAGGCTCGCCTCGGCGTGGAGCTGCCCGCGTCCTGGGGCGAGTACGTAGAAGTGAAGGGGAACGCCGCCGAGACGCTGAGGCGCCAGATGCGGGCCGTGAAGCCTGGCGAGCGGATCGCCATGGGCACGGCGACGGATCCCTATCAGCCCGCGGAGCGGACCCACCGAATTACCCGCTCGCTTCTCGAACAGCTCTGCTTCTACGACAATCCGGTTTCGATTACCACTCGCTCGCCACTGGTGCTACGCGACGTGGACGTGCTGGCCCGGCTCGCGAACGTGCGGGTGAACGTGTCTATCCCGTTCGTGGACGATGCCGTGCGCCGGGCCTTTGAACCGAACGCCCCCGCCCCCGCCGGGAGGTTGGAGTGTGTGCGAAGGCTGCGAGATGCGGGCATCCGCGTCAGCATCTTCTGGGCGCCCGTGCTGCCGGGAGTGACCGATACCGAGCGCGCGATGAGAGCCATTCTCACCGAGTTCGCAAAGATAGGCGTGCCGGTTTTGGCCATGCCACTGCGCCACCAGCCGTGGTTGCCACCCTACTACGAGCAACGACGGCGGGCATACTTGCGGGAGCGAGGTCCGGACGCAACTGCACTTCCCGGCAGAGAGGTCGGGCGAACGATGGAGCGTCTTGCTTCCGAACTGGGCGTCGCCCTGGAGGTGAGTGAAGGGCTGTGCGTGGAGCGACGTGTGCCAGCACTCCGGAGGATGCCCGGGGGCGCCGCCGGTCGCCGTCAGCGCACGTGCCAAGTGCCTGACCTCAGCAGAGCATAGCCATGCTAACAGTCCATGCTTGTGGAGAAGAGTCGGGCAGCAGGTTGCGGACGGCGAACTTTGGTGTATCCTATGCACGTCTGTATTGCTGACGGTCCGACCGGGGCCGGACGGCCGCCGGGCCGGACCGACCATCCCTAACTGGAAGGTGAATGGCAGAGATGCAATCTCGGATTGCGGCCTTGCTTACTCTATGGGGGGGGGGGCAGCCCTCCTCCTGACCCCCGTTAGCGCCGACCTTTGGGGACAATGGCCCATGGGCGGCAAGGACTATTCTCACTCCGGCTACTACCCGCAGGGGCTCGTAAGGCTGTCCGAGGGTACTGGGCAGTACGATAACTACGTCGCCGGCACGCAGAAGTGGAGCAAGGCGCTCCCTAACGGTGCCGTCGCAACGGGCGGCGTGGCCATCGGTCTCTTCCTGAGCGAGATACCCGTGGAACCCCCAGCGGAGCCGTCCGACGACGACTACGGTTACGAGTTCTTCGTGGGGGCAGACGACGGGAAGGTCTACTGCTACCGCGTGAACTCGGGCGGCATCGCCGCACCAATGGTGTTCACGGTGGACGACGACCCCGTGTGGACCTACACCTGTGACGGCGACCCCATCGGCACACCCTTGCTCGTCACGACGGGCAACACACCGGCGCGCGCTGTTTACGTCAGCGACACATCCGGCCGTCTGCACTGTATTGACGCCGAGACGGGTGACCGCATCTGGCGCTCGGCGGATCTTACGGGCCAGGGCGAGACCCTCACGGCTCCGGCTCACGGTGGCGCCAGCATCTACGTTGGCTCCTCCGCGGGCCATGTCTACGGGTTCTACAGGTACTACTCGGGCACCCCTGCCAACCAGGACTACAAGTGGGATGCCGAGACGAGCGGGCCTGTCGTGAGCACGCCTGCGGTGGCCTTCAGTCTTTCCGAGCCGGGACCTCAGGCCGAGGATGAGGCGTACCTGTACGTGACTACCGAGAACGCGCGGCTGGAGTTGTGGGAAGATGAGGGTTCGACAGTAGTCAGACACTGGCGCTGGCGCGACGAATCGGAGACCCAGGAGTGCAAAAGCTGGGCGATGCTCGCGAGCGCCACACGTGTGTACTTCGCGACGTACAACGCCGGCAACTACAAGGGCCGAATCTACTCGGTCGATCCAGACTCCAACAACCGGTGGGAGGACAACCCGAACGGGCGCGTGGACCAGATGCGCACGACTATGGTGTATCCCCCGCAGAACTATGACATCGGCAAGCTGGTTGCGAACATGTGCAACGACATGGCCGACAATGCCAACCTGTACCAAGGCACGCTGGACACCGCGTCCGGCAACGGCAAGCCGACCTTGGTGCGCGTCCTCGACCTGAACCCCGGCGAGAGCAAGGCCCAGGGGTATGTCCGCGTCAAGATGGGTGGGGACGCTGACGAGATCACCTCCGCGCCCGCCATCTGGCGGAAGAACGGCGAGACCAACTGGCTGTACGTGATCACCACGAACGGCAAGTACTACGTTATGGAGCCCGCAGGGAGCACGATCCCCTACGGGTTCCCCATCAACCTGGGTAAGACCATCCCGCGCCAAGACCTTGCGATTGACTACGATGGCGCCGTCGTGTTCACTACCTCCGACGGGTACGTAATCGCCCGTTGGGGGAAGTAGTGTTACAGGGGAGGGCCACACTTAGCGGCCTCCCCGCGTTTTGGAAAGGCAGATCCGATGAGATCAATCCTTACAGTCATCCTAGTCCTCGCGTGGTGTTCATTCGCACTGGCACAGACGCAGTGGAAGCATGAGCTTCTCCTGGCGGGAGATTACTTCTGGGTGGCGATCTCCAGCCCAACGTATCACGGCGTCAGCCCGAACGGCGTTCCCATCTACAGCACTGTGGAGTACGGGTACGGCAACCAGGCATGGAAGTACAAGACCAACCTGAACAGGCACTACTTCGGTCCGTTGGCTCAGGGTCTCGTTTCGGCGATCAACGCTTCCGATCAGGTTTCGTGGCGGGCACTAGACGCAGAGCCCCAGCGGTCGCTGCACGTGATGGTAGAGGATCGCGACTTCTACAGGGAGTTGTTCCCCCCGAGCCGGCCGACCCAAGATCACTCGCGCTTTGTTACCGCGGACGGGCGGCCACTGTGGCTCCGGCGTGACAGCGGTCAACCGGACCGTGTGTTCCTCGGGACGGACGAGCTGTCGCGCGGGCGTGCGGTGACTAGTGTTACGCTACAAGACATGAATGCGGCGGGAGTCGCAGCGTGGCACGGCTGGCTGACGGATGACCAAGGAGCGCGTTACAAGGAGATGTTCATCAACGATGTGAACTACTCTGCGCCGATACTTGGTGCCAACAGGCGTGTGTTGGGTGGAGTGAGACTCGACGCGGCAGGCAACGTGCTGTGGTCCGGCTATGGGGAAGCGACCGGTGGGGTGGGATGCCTGTTCTTGAACAGTGAGAACTTGACGCTTAGTCGGTACCCTCGCATCCGCGGGGCCCACGCCGAGGCCCTTCAGGAGGATGGTACGTTTTGGTGGTACATGTTCGACGAATCGCCGAGCGTGACGCGCCTCATGCGGAACTACGAGGACTACTCGACTCCGGTGTTTGGCGATGAGCCCTATGGCGTCATACAGACCGATACGTTCGTAAGCGCAACCGGTGACGTACTGTGGCAAGGCAGCGGCGCCGTCCGCGGACTCGTGACTTTCCGGAATCATGAAGACCTGTCAACGGCGCTGCTAGGCAAGATGAACAGCATGGATGAGCAGATCGGCGTTGGAATTGACCGCTTCGGGAATGCGGTATGGTGGGGATCCGGTGAGCTGACCAACCACCGAGCGCATGTCTTCGTGAACGGCTTCGACCTCTCCGCTGACCTGCTGGGACCGGACCACTACGCCGTAGGCATGGCAGTCGGTGAGAACGGTCACGTGCTCTGGATCACATCCGAGGGCGACATGAAGTGGATCTACCTGTCCACGCCTATCCCGGAGCCGAGTTGTCTGCTGCTGCTCGGCACCTGCCTCCTGCCGCTGATGCTACGTCGGAAGGCGTAATTCCGGCGTCTCGCCGGACATGACGGATACGCCGGGACGGCGAACTTACGGGCGTCCCGCCGGAGAGGGCTTGAGTGCGCGGCGGACGCAGGGCAGGGCATCGGGGGTCTTCGTGTGCGCAGGGGCACTGTGTTAGGCTCACTGTTCGCCTGTTGGGATGCGAGTGGGTGTGGGGGGCGATGCCCAGCTGCTGCGGCTCCACCGCATGAAACACGGGCCACCGGGCTGCCGTGAAACCGCGGGCGCGTGCCGTGCGTTTAGGGGTATGACACAGGTCACGAGACGCTCGGAGGGTTCTTCATGCGGCAGATGCTCTGCGCCGTGCTACTCACAGCCGGTGCGCTGGTCTTCTCTCAGCCTGCTCCTCAGGTCGCGCTGAAGCTCGACCCGGACGCGGCAAAGCCGGGTGCCACGGTGCAAGCCACGGTGTCCGTTACGATCCCGAAGGGCTATCACGCCTACTCCAACCCGCCGACCGGCGAAGGCCTGATACCGCTGGCGGTCACGAGCGTCTCTGGCGCAGCTCTGAAGACTGCGACCTACCCGCCCGGCAAGATGATCGAGTTCGGAGGCGAGCAGGTCGGAGCATACGATGGCACGGTCAGCGTCCAGGCGACACTGGAACTGCCGAAGGACGCATCCGGCAAGCATCCGATTTCCCTCACCGTCCGATACCAGCTTTGCGACGATGCCGTGTGCCTGCGCCCGGGTGAAGTCGCTGCACAGTCCGTGGTGTCCATCGAATCGGAATCCCCCGCGCCCAAGCCTCCCGACAGTGCAACGCAGGAGCCGACGCCACCGGACCCCACCGTGGGGCAGCAAGAGCCGGAGGCCCCAACTCAGCCCGATCAGCAGGTGGCCGCAGAGCAGGAACCACAGGTCGGCCAGCCGGAGCCTGCCGTCGAGCAGCAGCCTATGCAGACGCAAGCGGCACCGGGGTTCGAGGAGAGTTTCGCGGCCCGCCTGGCGCGCATGCATAAGGAGGGCGCGTGGATGTGGCTGTTGCCGGGATTCCTGCTGGCCGGTTTCATTCTGAACCTCACGCCATGCGTCTATCCCATCATCGCGCCCACTGCAGGCTTCATCTCGAAGCAGAGCACAACGGCCCCGGGTGGACGCGTGGCATTCGGATTGGCGTTTCTGATCGGGGCTGCAGCGGTGTTCGGCGCTTTAGGCACCTTGTTCGGCGCCACGGGACAGGTGTTCGGGGCGCTCTACCAGCACGCGTGGTTCACGGTGGGTCTCGGCGTGCTGATGATCGCCCTTGCGCTGGCGATGTTCGACGTGTATCAGATATCGCTTCCAGCAGGCCTCAGCAGCGGCTTGCGAGGTCGGGCAGGACTAGTCGGCGCGCTTATGATGGGGGGCTTCATCGGTGTTGCCGCCGTGCCGTGCGGAGGGCCGGTAATCGCGGTCACGGCGAGCTTGGTGTTCGAGGCACGCGACGTTCCCTTCGGGATGTTGGCGTTCACCACCATGGGTATCGGCCTCGGCCTGCCGGTGGCGGTGCTGATCATGACCGGTGCACTAAGCGTGCTCGCGAGGCCGGGGGAGTGGATGGTGACGGTGAAGCACATCCTGGGCCTCGCCGTCATCGCCTCGGGCCTCTACTACTTCAGCTTTGCCCTCACCCCGCTGATCGGCAAGGAGGGGATGGCGTGGGTCTGGGCTGCCTACCTGCTCGGCGCAGCGCTTTACCTTTTGGTCTTCGATCACACCGGGCGCACACAGACCGGCATGATCGCGTTGAAGAGCGTGTTCGCGTTGGGGGCTGCGTTTTACGCTGCAATCGCTCTGCAGCCGGCGCTTGGCAAGGCGGAGGTCGAGGATGTGTATTGGCAGCCGATGGACTTGGCGCAGTTCGAGCAGGTGCTCGGCTCGGGCAAGCCCGTGATCGTGGATTTCACGGCGGACTGGTGTGCGAAGTGCAAGGAGATCGAGGCGAAGACCTTCTCGCACCCAGCAGTTCGCCAGGCGCTGCGACAGATGGCTGCGTTCAAAGCGGACGGAACGTCTCGTACGGAGATGGTGGCGTCGTGGGAGCGGCGCTTCGGGGTACGGTCTTACCCCGCAGTGTTCTTCTACGACGGCGAGGGCAACCTCGTGAAACGCTTCGACACCTTCATTGACGACCAGCAGTTCCTACAGACGGCTCGCTTGGCCGGGGTCCCTTAGCCCAACACGGGCAGAGAGAAGCCCAGGAGGCGTTCCAGAAGGTCCACGACGGTAGCGCAGAGGAGCGCGCCGAGCAGAATCTGCAGCACGCCGCTGTTCACCAGTCTGGTCGGGAAGGGCGCCCGCGGGTCACCCGCCTTGCGAGCCTTGACCAGCAGATCCTTGCCTGCTTCGATTGCCTGTTCGATCTGTCTGTCGGAGGGTTCGCGCGTCGTGGCGAGGCGCTGCAGCCCCTGCCCCAGCGGCCTCCACAGCGCCACCGTAGCGAAGAGAGCGCCCAGGAGACCGATCGGCTGCCACTCCGGTGCATACCCGACACCCGCCAACATCAGGAAAAGAGCAGCCCCGGCAGCCAGGTTCGTTCCACAGCGAGCGTGCACCCGAGGCATGCGTCTCACCACTTCCAAGCTCAGTCGCTCCTGCTTCTCGATGGCGTGAACTACCTTGTGCTCGGCGCCGTGAATGGCCGAGAGTGGGATAGTGCGCAGTAGCAGCAGGAATGCTATGGCCACAACGGAGTGAGCGGCCAACCGCAGCCACTGCGAAGGGTCCGGCGTAGTCCCCACGGTGAACAGCCCCAGCGCACCGACACCGAGCAGCGAATCGGCGACCCAAGCCACCCCCGCAGCGATGGCGTTGGCTGCCAGAAACAGGACGAAGAGCAGGGCGCCCGTCGCCACCAGCGCCCACGACCCCTGGCCCGCCGAGACGAAGCCCGTGGTGAGGTAGACGCCGAACGGCGTAGCCATTCCCCCGATAAAGGTGGGCAGCAGCGGAAGCGGCGAGCGCTTGATGAGGTCCCCCGCCGTGACGATCCCGAGGTAGCGCCCTTCCTCTCCGACCACGGCAGCCGCTCCACGCCCTGCTTCGCGAATTGCTGTTGCCGCCTGCTCCGGGCTGGCGTCGGGGCCCACTGCAGGCAGGTCCACGGCCATGTGATTGCGGACCGGCTCCTCCGGAGAACACCCGGTGGCAACGGCAACGCTCAGTTCGGTCTCCCCGATGATCCCTACGGGTCGGTTGCCGTCGCAGACCACCGCGAATGGGGTAGCGGCCATGCGAAGGAACTCCGCCGCGCTGCCGATACTGTTTTCGGGTGCGAGCGGAGCAATGCGTCGGACGTGTGCGGCAATAGTGGTCTCTGGGTCCGGCATAGCTTGCGCGCGGGGCCGGCATGAGGTACAATCGCCGTCCCCTTTGTAGTATACGGAAGGACAAAAGGATTATGTACGTCTGCGACATTTGCCAGAAGGGCCTACAGCACGGCAACCACATCCGGCACAAGCACTCCGGCCAGTGGAAGCTGAAGGCACAGCGCCGCAAGCGCACCTTCAAGCCGAATCTCCAGTCCTTCCGAGCGGTCATGGACCAGGGTGGGGCACGGCGCAAGTTGCGCGTTTGCACGCGTTGCATCAAGACAGGCCGGGTCCAACGGGCTGTGTAGTCCCGACTAGCATTCCTTTCCATACCACCGATCGGGTCCGGTGCCAGGCACTTTCGTTACTGGCCGAATACCAGTCGTTTTGGGCAGCGTCCATTCTTCGCTTCGAGTCCGCGAATCTTTGGTTAACCTCCTTGACGAATCACCGCTTTTAGGCTAGGATGTAGTGGCTGGCGGGACAGTCCCAGCAGCTGTTTGCGCGTCCGGGGGTGACCGCACGGTGCGGTCGCCGTTGTGGTCCGGATGTGATTCTACGCCGGAGCCCTGGTGAGTCCGGAAGGAGAATACGAAAAGGGGATGCGCATCGGACTCTCGACGATCCTTGCGCTGATGTGGTTCGTAGTCAGCTCATTCGGCTCCCCGAACGCCGAGGGTATGGCGTTGCTCAAGGCTGCCTATCCCGGCGTGCAGCTCTCTCAAACGTCTCCCACCGATTGGCGTATCTGGGGCCGCGAGTTCGGCAGCGGCATCTCGCCTTGCGCGACTGCCGAGGGATTCATACAGGAGTTCTACGCTCCGATGTTCGGCCCACTGCCGACGGGCTTCGGCCTCATCGGGTCGTACACGCTGATGGAGGGCAAGTTCACGGTTCTGCACTTTGGGCCGGGCGGGTCTCCCTTGTCAACGAGTGTGCTCACCCTGCTCGTTCGCAACCTGCCCCATCACCCGCTAGTGCTCGTCTCTGGGAACTTCGTTGGCTCTCAGGGCCCGTCTCGCGGCCTGCAGGAAGGCCCCGGTGTGTCTGCGCTGCCTGCCATCCCGTATCCCGCCCACTGGATCGAGGATGCGCAGTTCGCAATATATGCGGAAGGCGAAGAGCCCCGACTCGCGTATCAGGTGCTCGTGGACAACCGTGAGTGGCCGCATCGGGTTCGTCGCTACATCTACGTAGACGTCGCGACGGGCGAGGTTCTCGGAGAGCGCAACCTCGTCTATCACGTGGACCTTCCCGGCAGCGTGATTGGCTGGGCAACTCCTGGCCTCCTGCCGGACAGCTATGACAACCTCCCGGAGCTTAGAGTCCTGCCCGGGGTGGGTGTTTTGGGTGGAGACAAGCGCACGTGGACCGGGTACGATGGCTCGTTCCTACTGAATGACGTAGGAACGGGGCCGATCGATGTGACGGCTTCTGTCTTGGCAGGCAAGTGGGCGCGTGTGCAAACGTGGATCGGAGCTTCCGAGGTGCAGACACTGACCGCGATGCCCCCGTCGCCTGTCGTCTTCGAGCTGAATCCCTTCCAGACGCAATACGGAACAGCCCAGATCAATGGACTCCTGCATGTTACGCTCGCACACGATTTCGTGAAGTCCTATGCCCCCAACTTCCCCGGCATCGACATTCCCATAACTGTCAACGTCAACCTCTCGGGCCCATGCTCCGACACGGACTACTCCTATGTAGACCAGTCCTTGAACTTCAAGCGAGCAAGTTCGGGTTGCATCAACACCTGCTATTCGACAGTCATCTATCACGAGTACGGGCACTTCTGCGTGGACATGGCAAATCCAAACGCCAAGCGCGACTATCACGAGGGAATGGCGGATGTGTTGTCAGCCTTTCTTACGAACGACCCGCGTCTGTTCCTCGACTTCTTCGGGCCGGGGACGGGTGCCGTGCGTAACCTGGAGACCGCAACCGAGCGCTATCCGAGCAAAGCCGAAGAGCATACTGCAGGACAAGTTATTGCCGGAGCCTTCTGGAAGGCCAAGCAGCATCTGGCGCAACGTATCGGCGACGCGGAGGCTCTCGAGGTTTTCCGTGCACTGTGGGCGAATAGCTTGTTGCTGCGGCAACCCGCGGTCTCACCCATGGTAGTCATAGATTTGCTGGTGCTCGACGATGACGATACGGCCGTGACAAACGGCACGCCGCATTGGGAGTCGATCCGCAGCGGCTTCGCGGAGCATAACCTGAACGCACCCGATCTGCCCCTGGTGAACTTCGATGTCACGCTCCCACCGCAGTTCGACCTGCCGGATGCTCCCCACTCGGCGACGGTGGTGGTCACTCCCGGGCTGTCGGATCCGGACATGAACACCCTGGCACTCAACCTCTCGGTAAATGGCTCGACCTTCGTCCGAATACCGCTGGATATGGTAAACCCGGTGGAGGTACCGTTCCCGCCTCAGGCATGCGGAAGTGTGGCGAAATGGTATCTGTCAGTGGACACCGTTGCGGGGCTGCCTGCCTATTGGCCGGCGGGGGGACCGCTAGCTCCGGCACTGACCGTGTATTCTCAGGACACTCGAACGGTGCTCTATGACGACTTCGAATCGGACCTCGGTTGGACCGTCGACAGTATAGACCTGACGACGGGTCAGTGGGAGCGTGGGGCTCCATGGCCTACCTATTACTATGATGGCAGTCTGGCGCAGCCCGACGGCGACTTCCCATACGACGAAGGCACCATGTGCTACGTGACGGGGTTAGGAAACGCCGGCGACTCACCGGGAGCGAATGACGTGGACGGCGGGCCGACGATTCTCACATCGCCGCGCTTCGACCTCTCGGGTGCAGACGGGGTGATCAGCTTTGCCACGTGGCTGTTCAACGAGGATAACGACGACTACCTGACCGTCAAGCTGTCTGCCGATGACGGTCAAACTTGGGTGACCGTGCGCCAGTTCCTGTCTGGCGACTACCTACCAGCCGGCGGCTCTGAACGCAAATGGATGCAGACCGTGTTCGTTGCGAGCGAGTACGTATCACCTAGTAATCAGATGCGCTTGCGCTTCGAGGTAGCGGACAATCCTAACAACTCAGTTACCGAAGCAGCGGTGGACGCGGTGAAAGTAGTGCGGTTCGAGTGCCTGTCGGATGAGGTGACTTTCACCGCAAGGGTGGAGCCAACGGCGTACTATGGCCCACTGATTAACGTTACTGCCACCATCGAGTTTCGTGATCCGGCCAGTGGGCTCGTAATACGAGCGGAGTCGGGACGATTGACCGCTGATGGCACTCTCTCCGTGCATGTGCCTCCAGGCAACTACGATATCGCCCTAAAGGGTGATCGCTGGTTGCGAGAGATCGTTCCTGGAGTGCTCGTAATTGACGGCGGCGACGCGACGACGTTCGTACTGTCCCTTAATGGCGATGTGGATGGTGACAATCGTGTCGGGGTAGCGGACCTGACGACGGTGCTGCTCGCCTTTGCCCAGGTGTCTGACGGGCCCGTCAACTTGGATGGCATCGGGCAGGTGGACATGCAGGACCTCGCGATCGTGCTGGGCAACTACGGCCGCATCGGTCCGGACTAGGGTCTCTAGCCTTGTGTCAGTGCTGTACTGGCACGCTCTGAGCCGAGATGTCTGTCGCCGACGTGAGGGTTTGACGGGGTCTGCCGGAGCCGTGCTTTCGCGAGAGGGCAAGGAGCACGATCCCCAAGCTTATTGCCGAACAGCCCACTGGCTCGGGGACCAGTTCGGAGTACCACACCTCCCACGGAGCGTAGTAGTCTGGGGTTCGTGCGATCCAGAGCACGTCGCCACGTGCATTGGCGGAAACATCCATTCGGGAGATCCAACGCGTCCCCGGCACGCCCTCGAAGGCGTTCTCCGTCACGTTCACGTCGTCCAAAAACACGTTCCAGCCGTCCGTGGCGGTGTAACCCATCCACACGGCGCGACCGTTCGAGG
>JABRVX010000043.1 GCA_039961735.1 Fimbriimonadia bacterium | reverse complement strand
AGAGCAGGACGGCCATCCAGCAACTCATCGGGCAGAGCTAACAAAAGAGCGTCCCGAGACATCGGGAAGGCCACGGGTTCGAATCCCGTTGGCTCCACCAATGTGCCTTCCGAGAACCTCTTGCCGAGCCGTCGCAGCCCACTTCCATGCTTCGGTATCAGAGCGAAGCGGCGATACCGAAGCATGGGAAATAGATCTCACCCGCAACGTCTGGGAATGGACCACTAGCGCTCTTCACGCGCCGCGGTCTATCGTGATGCGAGATCCACACCGAGCACCTTCCCTCCCCCATTGCGGCTTTCTTCTGCGCGGAAGGCTATCAGGTGGCTCTCCATCGAGGTAGCGAGGTTGGAGGTGAGCAGGTCCACGTCACGCCGCGTGACCGCCTGGATGAAATCGCGCACCAGGCGGAAGTCTCCCCCGCCGTGACCACTCAGGTCTTCCGCCGCTCGGCTGACATCCCACCGGGTGCGAGCGCCCCTCACGAAGTCGAACACGTCCAGCGCGTTCTCATCGCCGACGATGTCCCCCTGCTTGCAGAAGATGCGCGTGCGGCGCCCGCCATACGAAGTCATGCCCTCCAGCGAGAACGCCGCCGTGACACCACCATCGAACTCCATGTTGGTCACTTGATGGTCGCACACATCATTGTCTGACTGGAACACGCAGCGTCCGTACTGGCTGGTGCGAAGGGCCTTCAGGATCCCCTCGTCCGAGCGGTCCTCGCTCACGATGTGCTCCGTGCCCCACTGCTTCTTATACACATACACGTTGGGTGCATGATAGGGACACTTCTCCTCGACCGGGCATCCTTCGATGCAATACTGCGGGGCACCTTCGGGCGCATTCTGCCTGCAGAAGAAGGACAACGATCCGAACGAACTAACACGACGGCACGGCCGGTCAATCACCCAACGAAGGATGTCCAGATCATGGCAGGACTTCGACAAGATAATCGGGCTGGACTCCTTCGAATTGCGCCAGTTGCCGCGCACGAAGGAGTGAGACATGTGCAGGTGCCCAACCGGCTCGAGGTGCTGCACGCTGACGACATCGCCCAACATGCCCGACTCCACCACGGCCTTCATCTGCTGAAAGTAGGGCGCATACCGCAGCACGTGACACACCGCTACGATTGCCTTCTTCTCGTTCGCCCGCACAAGGATGTCCCGGCACTCTCGCCACGAGGTGGCAATCGGCTTCTCGAGCAGCAGGTCGTACCCTTGCGCTAACGCCGCCATCGCCGGGCCGTGATGAAGCTTGTCTGGCGTGGTAACGATCACCACATCGGCAAACTTGGGCACGCCGAAGACATGCTCCCAAGTAACGAAGGCGTGCTCCGGGGCGATGCCGTGCAGCCTGATGGCAGCGTCTCTGCGATACTCGATCGGCTCGGCAACACCTACGATCTTCCACTCATCGGGCATCGCCTGCGCAAAGCCGCCGTACAGCGACCCACGCGCACCGTGGCCAACGATCACCGCGGTGACCGGCTGCTTGGGCTTGATGTAGCGGATTCTCCGCGGCCTCGGCAACGACGCCGGGTCCTGCTCGGCGAACAGCTCCGGTGCTAGGACCGACACGCCCGCCACGGCGCCCATCATGCGCAGCATCTCTCGTCTGCTTAGCTCGCCTCCCACGTCCTCACCTCCCAAGCCTGCCGACTGCGTGTTAGGCTCCAAGGTACCAATCGAGCATCTTCGCGAACAGGCCTCCAATCCCTTCAGCCGACGGTTCGGCCCCTGGCTTCTGGAACCCATGATTTGCGCCCTCAACGCGGTGAGCGGTCACGTCCCTCCCCCGCGCGACTAGCTCGGCGCGGAGCACGTCGAAGGCCGCAATCGGCACGCTGCGATCCTCCGTCCCATGCGCGATGAACAGCTTCGCCTTTGTGCCCAGTGCAAAATCGAGCGGCGACGCAGCAAGGAACGACGACCACCGGCGATAGGGATGGCCCCAAACCATCTTCGTAATCGGGTCTGGGTCCTTCCGTATCTCAGCCCAATGCCGGTAGGCGCCCTCTCCCATCAGCACGTACATGTCGAAGATCTGCGTCGGTCCGCCGCCTGCGAGCATCGCAACGTCGGTCACATCCGTAACCTTCGCCGCAACCGCGGCGGCTACGATCACACCCTCCGAGTGCCCGGCCACCATCACCGGGGCGGGCGCGATGCCGGACCTGCGAAGCGCATCCAGCGGGTTAGGTTCCTGCGTTGCCGACGGGCTATGGCACGGAGTAGCGCACGGACTTCCCTGCCTTCACCAGAATGGTCCAGCTGCCGACGTCGGTGAGAATGGAGCCGTTCCCCTGCCGCCGAATCGACCGCAGGACCAGGCGGTAGCTGCCATCCCTCACGCCGCTCAACATCACGCTGTCGCCCGTGATCTCGGCCTCTATAGCCGGGCCGAATCCTCGTGCGAGGTCTGCCCCGCGAATCGGAGAGGTCCCGTGTTCGGTAGCAGGGACCAGAAGAACTTGATAGGTGCCGGGGCCTTTGGTGACCGCGATCTCCACATCACCCATTCGGCTGGGGCTGATTGCGAGGGAGGTGTTGATGCGCGCGGAGTCGCTGCTCACAGTGATCACCTTCCAGTCCAGGTACGTGTCCCCGTGCTTCACGTAGGTGAAGTAGGTTCCTTTCGGCAGGTTGGTGTGCCGAAAGGTCAGGCCCTCAGCCGACGACCACACCAGCCCTGTGCGACGGGGTTTGTAGGTATCGCACCACACGTAGGCGGACGATCCGGTGGGCATCAGGCCCGCCATGTTAGTGATGTGCACCCCCGACGCAGTCACGCCCTCGTAGCCGACCTTCACCACCTCTGTGAGATCGCCCTTGAAATGGATGCGACCGGCTATCTCGGCGGCCATGGCGCATGGGCCGAGCAAAAACGCCACGATTACTGCACACTCATGCCAATGCACCTGTCGCATCATTTCCATCTCACTCTCCAGCATCACTCTGCTAAGGGGATTGTCGGGCCATCACACCAAGCGGTGAAGTTGGCTGAACTGCAGTGAGTGCAGTAGCCGCGCTTCACCGAGGGTCGTCAACCGATGGCGATTCCGACCCTCCTCTCTCTGAAGAGGGAGAGGATTGAGGTGAGTGTGGCTGACATCCTAAGCAACGCCAGCTCGTCCTGGCTGTAGGCGGTTTACTCCTCATCCCAGCCATCTCCCCGCGGCGGGGAGATGGTGGAAACGATGCACACCGTGCATCAAAATGGTGGGTGATTCCAGCGTCTCGTCGGATGTGGGTATCGCCGAGACGGCGAAATTACCGGTCGCAGAGCATCGCCGGGACGTCGAAAGCACCGCGTGCCGGGCTAGTCCCGTCCGGCGGGAAGGGCGACGCGGAAAGGATAGCAGTCGGCGGTAAAGACGCCTTGGTACACGGCGGGGTCCGCATGGACGGTCTGGTCGGCGTGCTCGGCACGAATACAACGATGCCGAACTGAACTCCGCACCCTCGGTTTCATGCCTTATATGATGGGGTGTGGCTCTAAGGTTTAGGGGTTCAGCCCTTGGTCTATACGTTTCGGCTGCCGACTGCCGCCGGGCCGGTGCTGGAGGACGCTCCCGTGCCCTACATGGTGGGGCCGAAGGTAACGCTGCAGATGGGAACGGTGAAGGTCCCCGACGTGCAGGTGTTCATCGCGCAGAAGCAGGGCTGGCGTCACATCGGCCAGTCCGTGTGGAACCGCTTCA
>JABRVX010000042.1 GCA_039961735.1 Fimbriimonadia bacterium | reverse complement strand
GTGGGGAGGGGGCTGGAAGGCGGGTGGGGAGAATCTGTGCGGAAAAGCTCGCCCTCGCGGATGCGAAGGCCTCTTGGACAATGCGGGCAAGGTCCCCATGCTTCGGTATCAGAGCGGAGCGGCAAGACCGAAGCACGACCGGGGGCGGCAGGTGGGAGCTTGAGGAAGAGGCTCCTCGGCTTCGCCTCGGAGTGACAGCATGAGGGTGGGTGCTGCCGCGCGAGTTCGCGGGAATTTCGACCGCGAGCGGTGGAGACATAGACAGGGGCCTCTATCCCCGAACCGCCGGGCTACTCCGCAGTCCCGCCGCCTGCCGCGGCGGCCTCCAATGCCTCGACGCGTGCGAGGACGTGGGGCGGCGCCACACCGGGAAGGCTGCACAGATAGCGCAGTATCGAGCGCGCCGCCTTGCGGCCGTGCCCTGCAGCCTCGATGACCGTAGTGCCGCCCGACACCGCATCACCACCCGAATAGATGCCCGGAATACTAGTCGCCAGGGTCTCCTTGTCCACCACGATCACGCCGCGGCGTCCCGTCTCAAGCCCAGGCGTGGTCTGCGGGATCGTCGGGTTGGGCGATTGGCCGACTGCCACGATCGCACAGTCGCATGGCCAGATCTCCTCGGAGCCCCCGATGGGCACCGGACGTCGTCGTCCTGAAGCGTCCGGTTCACCCAGCTCCATCCGTTGGATTTCCACACCTGTCACCCAGCCATCGTCGTTACCGATGAAGCGCGTCGGTGCAACCAGGAACTCGAAGCGGACGCCTTCTTCCTCTGCGTGCTCCAGCTCCTCGTGGCGCGCCGGGGCCTCCTCGCGCGAGCGGCGATACAGGATGCGAGCGTCGCGCGAGCCGAGCCTCAGGGCGCATCGGACCGCATCCATCGCGGTGTTGCCCGCACCGAACACGAAGGTCACGTCACCGACGTAGATCGGCGTGTGGTAGAAGGGGAATAGCCGGGCGCGCATCAGGTTCACGCGAGTAAGGAACTCGTTCGCGGAGAACACGCCCTTAAGGTTCTCGCCGGGGATGTTCAGGAAGGTGGGTAGGCCCGCTCCGCTGCCGACGAACACCGCCTTGTAGCCCGACTCGAACAGCTCGTCCAGTGTAACCGTCCGCCCGACGATGACGTTCAGCTCGATGTCCACGCCCAGGTCTTTCACCCGCTGCACCTCGCGGTCTACCACGCCGCGAGGAAGGCGGAACTCCGGAATGCCATAGGCCAGCACGCCGCCGGGACGGTGCAGCGCCTCGAAGATGGTGACCTTCACGCCAGCCTTTGCGAGGTCCGCTGCGCAGCAGAGGCCTGCGGGGCCTGAGCCGATGACGGCGACCTTCGACCACCATTCGGGAGTCACGACGGGGTGGCCGTTTGCCCGAGCCATCGCTTCGGGGTGCGCAGCGGCCCAGTCCGCGCAGAAACGTTCCAGGCGGCCGATGCACACGCTGTCGAACTTCTTGCCCAATGCGCAGAGCTGCTCGCACTGGGTCTCCTGGGGACACACCCGGCCGCACACCGCGCCCAACATGTGCGATTCGCACACCACCTGATAGGCCTCGGCGAATTTGCCCTGCGCTATCAGCGAAACGAACGCCGGAATATTTACTCCGACCGGGCATCCCGCGACGCAGCCCGGGTTCTTGCACTCGATACAGCGGTTGGCCTCGGCGATAGCCTCCTCTTCGTTATAGCCGAGGCTCACCTCGTCGAAGGTTTTGATGCGCTCCTTCGGCTCGAGGATGGTTACCGGCACGTGCTTCGGGATGATCTTGCGCTTAGACGGCTCGCCCTCCGCAGCGCCCGAAATCATCTGAATCTCCTTGGCGGCGCGCTCCGGTAGCTCCGCGTGGCGTTCTTCGAGCGAGCAGGTCGCGTGCTCGCGAAGGATTCTCTCCTCCGCCTCGCGATACATCATCTGCCTGGCCTGGAGCTCGGCGAAATTGACCTTGCTCGCCTCGAACTCCGGCCCGTGTACGCATGCAAAGAGCGTCTCGCCCCCGACCGAGACTCGGCAGGCACCGCACATGCCACTGGCGCAGAGCATCACTGGGTTCAGGCTGACCGTACAGGGAATGCCGCGCTCCGTCGTCATGTCGCCCACCGCCCACATCATCCGCAGCGGGCCGATGGCGAACACCCGATCGCACTTGCCTCCGCCGTCCAGGTATTGGCGAAGTACGTCGGTCACCATTCCGTGCACGCCTTCGGAGCCGTTATCGGTGCAGACCAGGACCTCATCACTCAGCGCCTCGAGTTCCTTCCGCAGGATCAGCAGGCTGCGGTCACGCGCGCCCAAGATGGTCACCACACGGTTGCCCTTCTCTTTGAGCGCCCGGACGATGGGGCGCAGTATCGCGATGCCCACGCCGCCTCCGATGCATACACAGGTACCCTCTGCCTGCAGTTCGGTGGGCTTGCCGAGCGGGCCGAGAACATCCAGGATGTCCTCGCCTTCCTTCAGGCTCCCCAGACTCTGGGTCTCCATTCCGGCTTCTTGCACGACGAGCGTGATGACGCCCCGTTCGGGGTCCTTCTCGGAGATGGTAATCGGAACGCGCTCGCCAACCTCGGACGAGCGCAGTGCGACGAACTGGCCGGCTTCGGCTCGCTTGGCAATCCTCGGGGCTTCCACTTCGAATTCCCAGATGCGCTCCGCCAAGCGTGTCTTGCGCAGAATGCGGTTGCTCATAGATGTCCTTCCATCGTTTGCGCACGAATGCGCGAGTTGCGGCTCTTCGTCGAGACCGCGACGATTCCCGCACTGATTGTATCAGATGCGTGAGGCTCACAGGGGCGGCGATCCGTGCGAAAAGTGGTTACTTTGAAGGCCCGAAAGGCATGGACGACGTATGAGGAGCCGGCGATGAATATGCGGACACCATGGACTGGTGGGTTGCGCTCTCCTGTGAGCCTCGTGATCTTTGCCGTGATGCTGCCGTACTCCGTCGGCATGGCGAGTGGGGGGCCACCGACGGGCGTCGCCGATCCTAGCCGCTGGATGCCCTATGCGGAGCGCCACTGGAGGCAGGGCGCGGCCCAGCGCGAGTTGCCACATAGAAAGGAGGTCGTTCTGCCGATGAACTACCTTCGCTACTACTACCCCGTACCTCGAAAGGACCCCGCGCCAGTCGTAGAGACAGACGTGTGCATCTACGGAGCTACCCCGGCGGGTATCGCCGCTGCCATTCAGACGAGCAGGATGGGCAAGAGGACGGTCATCGCGGAGTTCGGCAGGCACGTGGGTGGCGTGACGGCCAGCGGTCTCGGCGCGACGGATACCGGCAACAAGCAGGCCATCGGTGGGATCGCTCGCGAGTTCTATCGCCGGCTGGGGGCGTACTACCGCATGGAAGGCGAGGCATGGACCTTCGAGCCGAGAATTGCCGAGCTGACGTTCCTTCGTATGCTCTCCGTCGCAGGTGTGGAGGTGCGGTTCGAACAACGGCTGCGCTCGGTGCGGATGGAAGGCAGTCGCATCGTGACAGTCGAGATGGAAGATGGTAGCACCTACCGAGCGGGTGTGTTCATAGATGCTACCTACGAAGGCGACCTGATGGCGAAAGCGAGAGTGAGTTATACGGTCGGGAGAGAGTCCAACGAGCAGTATGGCGAGACGCTAAACGGTGTGCAGTTCGGGCGACCCTTCCATCGCTTCGTCCGCCCGGTGGACCCTTACGTGCGTGAGGGAGACCCTTCGAGCGGCTTGTTATGGGGCGTTTCGGGTGAACACCCGGGCTACCACGGCGAAGGCGACCATCGGGTACAAGCCTATTGCTTCCGCATGTGCCTAACACGTGGCCCAGAGAACCGCATCCCTTTCACCCGACCCGACGACTACGACCCGCGCCGATACGAACTGCTAGCACGTTACCTTTCGGAGGGACCTCAGGACGTGCTTTACTTCTCGCCTGGTATGCCGAACGACAAGACCGACGTGAACAACAACGGTGCTTTCTCTACGGACAACATCGGTCGAAACTACGAGTGGCCAGAAGGGGACTACGACACGCGCGAACGCATCTTCCAGGATCATGTCACCTATCAGAGGGGACTGATGTGGTTTCTTGTTAGTGATCCTCGCGTGCCCGAGTCGCTTCGCCGGCGAGTGAGTGAGTGGGGATTGCCGAGAGACGAGTTCCAGGAAACGGGCGGGTGGCCGCATCAGCTGTATGTCCGCGAGGCACGTAGGATGGTGTCGGACTACGTAATGACCGAGCATGACTGCTTAGGTACTCGCATCGCGCCGGAGTCGATTGGCCTCGCATCCTATACGATGGATTCGCACAACTGTCAGCGATACGTAGACAACGGGGCTGCGCAGAACGAGGGGGACGTGCAGGTGAGGGTGCCGGGACCCTACCCCGTGTCCTACCGCGCCATCGTTTCACCAATAGGAGAGTGCACGAACTTGCTAGTGCCGGTTTGCCTGTCGGCGTCCCACATCGCGTTCGGATCTATCCGCATGGAGCCCGTGTACATGGTGTTGGGGCAGAGTGCGGGAGCCGCGGCGTGCCTTGCGCTGGAGGCCGGCGCGGCCGTTCAAGAGATCCGCTATGACGATCTGCGCCTACTCCTTGTCGAGGCCGGCCAGGTTCTCGACTGGCCACGCGACTGAGGAGGTATCTCCGCCATCCCGCCGGACCACATCGCCGAGACGGCGAAACCACGGCACTGGTTTGGTGGTTCCAGCGTTCCGTGGTTCCGGCGTCCTCGCCGGACCTGCCGCATCGCCGGGACGGCGAAACCACGGTGGCCGCATCGCCGGGACGGCGATGCCACGTTCGCCGATTCCGCCTGCTGCCCCGGTGGCGTTGTGGGTGGGGGTATCTGCGTACCGTGGACAGCCCTCCCGTCACGCTGAGCCTGTCGAAGCGTGCGTTCGTGCGCCTCGAGCGTTGTGGCAATAGACGCTAGCTTGCGACGCTCTGGGCCACGCGTGGCCTCGTGGTTCCGGCGTCCTCGCCGGACCTGCCCCATCGCCGGGACGGCGAAACCACGGTGGGAGCATCGCCGGGACGGCGATGCCACGTTCGCGAGCCGATTCCGCCTGCTGCCCCAGTGGCGGCGTTGTGGATAGCCCATCGTGGGCGCGTGCCGGGGGCTCCCAAACCGTCACGCTGAGCCTGTCGAAGCGTGCGTTCGTGCGCCGCGAGCGTTGTGGCAATAGACGCTACCTTGCCACGCTCTGGGCCACGCGTGGCCTCGTGGTTCCGGCGTCCTCGCCGGACCTGCCGCATCGCCGGGACGGCGAAACCGCGTGATGGATCGGTAGTTCCGGCGGGACGCCGGAACTACGCAACCAGTAGATGCAGCATAATAGGTCGAGCCACGCTCAACGAGAGCCGCTCTCGTTGAGCGGAGGTCTGGCTCCAAGACGATGCAATGGTGCTTGCGAGGGGTGCAATGGCGACCGAAGTAACAGAGTTTGAGAAGTTCCTTACGATCTCCGGACGACCGGTACAGCGCGTGTATGGGCCGGAAGATGTCGCTGGAATAGACCACGACCGCGACATCGGGGAGCCGGGGTGTTTCCCGTTCACACGCGGCATCCACGCCGACATGTATCGGGGCAGACTGTGGACCATGCGGCAGTTCGCGGGGTTCGGAACTCCCCACCAGACGAACGAGCGGTTCAAGTTTCTCATCCGACAGGGGCAGACAGGTCTTTCCACCGCCTTCGACCTGCCGACGCTGATGGGGCGGGATAGTGACGATCCGCTCTCGAGGGGCGAGGTCGGGCGATGTGGCGTCGCGGTGGATACGCTGGCGGATTTCGAAATCCTTTTCGACGGCATCGATCTCGGTGAGGCCAGCGTCTCGATGACCATCAATGCCCCCGCCGCGATCGTACTGGCCTTTTACATCGCGACGGCGGACAAGCAGGGCGTGCCGAGGGACAAGCTGCGTGGTACCTGTCAGAACGACATTCTGAAGGAGTTTCACGCGCAGAACGAGTTCATCTACCCACCCGCTCCTTCGCTCAAGCTGGTGATCGACACCATCGAGTTCTGCTCCAACGAGATGCCGCAGTATAACCCTGTTAGTATTAGCGGCTACCACATACGCGAGGCAGGCTCTACGGCTGCACAGGAGCTGGCGTTCACCATATACGATGGTATCACCTATGCCGAAGAGAGTATCAAGCGCGGGCTCGACAAGGATAAGTTCCTGCCACGTCTCAGCTTCTTCTTCAACGCACACAATGACTTCTTCGAGGAGATTGCGAAGTACAGGGCCGCTCGGAGGCTTTGGGCGCACCTGGTGCGTGACCGCTTCGGGTCCAACAACCCGCGCAGCATGTGGCTTCGATTCCATGCACAGACAGCGGGTTGCAGCTTGTACAACAAGCAGCCGTACGTCAATCTGATGCGTACCGCTTATCAGGCGATGGCAGCGGTGCTGGGTGGGTGTCAGTCGCTGCACACGAACAGCATGGACGAAACGCTGGGCCTCCCGACGGAAAACGCGGTCACCCTAGCATTGCGCACTCAGCAGGTGCTTGCATACGAGACCGGTGTGACTAACACGGTGGACCCGCTAGGTGGCAGTTACTTCATTGAGCGACTTACCAAGGACATCGAAGAAGAAGCGTGGGAGTACATACGTCGGATCGACGAGATGGGTGGCATTCTGCGTGCCATCGAGTCGGGGTATGTGCGACGGGAGATCGCCGACGCGGCCTATCGGGACAGCAAGCGCGTGAATGCTCAAGAGCGTATCGTTGTAGGTGTGAACGCCTTCGAGGAGGATCCCGGTCCACCCATCGAGATATTGAAGATCGAACAGGCAGCAGAAGACGAACAGGTGGAGCGGCTGCGGAAGGTGAAGGCCGAACGCAACCCCGCCGCCGTAGAAACCGCCCTGCAACGCATACGAGAAGCCGCCCGCGCAGGCGAAAACTTAATGCCCGCCCTGATCGAAGGGTGCAAGGCTTACCCGACGGTGGGCGAGATGGCACGAGCGATGGAGGATGTGTTCGGCAGGTACGATGGGGGGCCCCTATGGTAGTGGCGACGAAGCCGATACGGATGGTGTTAGCCAAAGTCGGACTGGACGGACACGACCGGGGAGTCAAGGTGCTCAACCGTGCACTTCGCGAGGCCGGTATCGAGGTAGTGTACACAGGGCTGTGGCAAACCCCCGCTGCAGCCGCGAAAGCCGCCATGGAGGAAGATGCCGACATCCTAGGGCTGAGCCTGCATAGCGCAGCTCATAACACACTGGTACCGATGGTGTTCGAGGAGATGCGGGCACGAGATAGGGGGCATGTTCCGGTGGTGGTGGGTGGCATCATACCGCCGCATGACGTGCAGACCCTACTGGACTGCGGGGTAGCAGCTATCTTCGGCCCCGAAGTGTCGCTGGATTCGATCATCGAGCAAGTCAAGGCACTAGGTGTGCGGAACGGCAGGCCAGCTCGTCTGCCAGTGACCGGCAGCCCGGAGGAGTGGGTGGCGCAGACGAAGAGGGGAGACCTATCGGCACTAGGTAGGCTGCTTTCGTGGATCGAGTCGGACGCTTCGACCTACGAAGTGGAGCGGCTGTTAGGCTCCGGGCCGACCCGCGCTGTTTGCATTGGAGTGACCGGTGCGCCGGGCGTCGGCAAGAGCACGCTTATCGGGCAGGTGCTCCGTGAGATCCGTCGGCGCGGGCTGCGGATTGGCGTGGTAGCAGTGGACCCGGCAAGCCCCCTGACGGGTGGTGCCGTGTTAGGCGACCGCGCGCGTATGGCGGGGATTGCCGAAGACCCCAACGTCTTCGTGCGCTCATCGGCCAGCCGCGGTGCGATGGGTGGTCTCGCACCGACGACCGGTGCCATGCTTCGAGCTATGGACTTGGCAGGGATGGATGCGCTGTTCGTCGAGACGGTGGGTGCCGGGCAGAACGACGTGGAGGTGCGGAAGGTATCGGCAACCGTGGTATTGGTGATGATGCCTGGGGCGGGTGACGACCTGCAGCTTCAGAAGGCCGGCATCACCGAGATTGCCAACGTGTTCGTGGTGAACAAGTCCGACCTGCCGGGCGCGGATGTGCTGGTGGCTCAGATTCGGCAGGAGATCTCGCGCGAGGCGAAGGTGGTGAAAACAGTCGCGTCCACGGGCGAAGGCATCCCGGAGCTGGTGGATATGCTACTGGACGGACGAGGGTAGGGCACTTTCGCGCGGACAGCTACTACTCCGCCAGTGAGAGTCGGCGCAGCGTACGTGATGGGGTGCTACTCATACCGTCATGCTGAGCGCGTCGAAGCATGACCACTTCGAGCCGCATGCTCACACCCGGGAGTTCAACGGTAGCGGCCGGCGAGGGCATATTTCGACAGACTCAGGGTAACGGATATGGGGCGTGGCCGACTGAGGCCTGCCTAAGGTTCCGAGCACTTTTCTTCGTATGCCTTCGGGTCCAGGGCGAGGAAATTGGTGAAGCCTCGGGAGTGGAGGTGGCGGGCAAGGCGCAACGCGCGGTTGCCGTGGGCGCACACCAGCACGTAGCGTTTTGCAGGATCGAGCTGGGGGAGTTCGCGCGAGAAGCGGCTCATGGGGATGTTCGTAGTGTTCGTGTCCACGAGCGGAACCGGCTCGCGCTCTTCGTCCGGTTCTCGCAGGTCGATCACGGTCATCGAGCCTAGCTCCGGGCAGTCTCCGCGCACCAGCCAAGTCGGAGACGGATCTCCACATCGCTCGCCCCTCATCACTTCGAGTGGTGAGGGGTAGGAGGTCGGAAGTGGCGAGGGATGGGTGGTCGCCGGCGACGGCCGATGATTGGGAGTGGTGCCGGATCCACACAATGGACAGGAGGGGTTACGAGGGCGCTCCAATCGAGCCGCCTGGTATGTCCGCAAATCCACTAACAGCAACGTGCTCGTCAAGCATTCGCCGATGGAGACGATCAGTTTGATGGCCTCGCTGGCCTGCAGCACACCGAAGAACCCGGGCAGCACTCCCAGAACCCCCACCTCCGCACACGACCCCACACAGCCGGTGGGAGGGGTCTCCGGCCACTGACAACGCAGGCATGCGCCTCCAGGCGCGATCACTTGCACTTGCCCCTCCATCTGATAGATGCTAGCCTGAACGAGCGGCTTACTCAGGGTTACGCAAGCGTCGTTCAAGAGGAACTTGGTGTCGAAGTTGTCCGTGCAATCCAGCACTACGTCATGTTCGTCAACCAGCCCGAGAATATTATCAGCTGTCAGCCTGTAGGGGTGGGGCACAACGGATACGAACGGGTTGAGGGCTTTTAGCCTTTCGGCTGCTAGTTCCGCCTTCCATCGTCCGATGTCGCTCGCAGAGTAGAGCACCTGTCGGTGGAGGTTGCTCACGTCCAAGACATCCGAGTCGCACACGGACACCTGTCCCACTCCAGCGGCAACCAGATAGGGCAGGGCAGCGCAGCCTAGCCCGCCGGCACCCACTACCAGCACGCGTGCACTCCTAAGTCGCTCCTGCCCTCCTGACGCGAGCTCTGGGAGGAGCGTCTGCCTGGAGTAGTAAGCTTCTTCGGTCAAACTTTCTGCACCTAGCGGCTCACCGCGGAGCCACTCTGCGCCGCCTTCTTCATAGTGTTCTTTCTTCCAGACGGGCACTCTGCGCTTCACTTCGTCTATGATATAGCGGCAGGCAGCGAATGCCTCCGAGCGATGGCCCGCCACCGCGCACACCCACACGGCGGTATCACCCACATTCAACCGCCCTATGCGGTGCACGCACCTCGCGTCCTGCAGCCCGTAGCGCTTACGAGCCTCCGCAAGCACCGACTCGCCCGTGGTGAAGGCGAGGTCCTCGTGCGCTTCATACTCGACGGCGAGCACGCGGCGCCCTTGGTTCGTGTCGCGCACACGTCCTTCGAACACGACGTAGGCGCCTGCTGCCGGGTCCAGTGGCGATTCTTCTCGGATGACATCGGCAGTGATGCGAAACATGTTATCCCCCTGCAACCGGTGGCAAGAACACCACCTCGTCACCGTCGTTCAGGACGGTTTCCCTAGTAACCAGACGCCCATTCACCGCAACTCCTACCAAGTGCCGTGGAAGACTGAATCCGTACTTTGCCTCGAGCGCATCATACAACTCACCGGAGGTGTGCACACTGGTGTCCAGCTCGTCCACGTCTCGACCTCGCTCCTCGCGCAGCACCGCGAAATAGCGCACACGCACATGTTTGGTCACTCGAGCACCCCCCATGGCAGCGTACACACTGCCACATCTTCGCCTTCGTGCAGCAGTTCGCACTCCAGCGGGAACCGGAACATGCCGTTAGCGCGTGAGAAACCACCCAACATGTGCGATCCGCGCTCCGCGATCGGTTCAGCGGTCAGCGACCGATCGCCACGGATCACGCACGGCACGAACTCCACGCGCCCCACCTTCTTCCTCGCGGGTGCTGCAAGTTGCGCGCGCCATGTGAACGGATCACGCACCGTGATACCTTCGAGACGGCGCAGTGCCGGGAGTGCTAGAGTGAGGAACGTCACTGCCACCGACAGGGGGTTCCCCGGCAGTCCGAAAACGTACTTCGGGTCCTCACCCGAGGTGACGCCGAAGAATACGGGCTTGCCGGGCTTGATGGCTACGCGCCAGAACACCTCGTCCACACCGAGAGAGCGTAGCGCAGGCCGCACAACATCGTGCGCACCCACCGACACACCGCCGGATGTGATGACAACATTGCACTCTGTCAGCAACTTCTCGAGAGCCGCACGCGTGGCACTCGGATCGTCTCCGCACCGCGCGGCCATGACCTCCTCGATGCCCACCGACCGGAGCAGCGCGAGTAGTAGCGGCGTGTTCGAGTCGTAGATCGCACTATCACGCAACGTCTCTCCGGGTGGTACCAGTTCGTTCCCGGTGACCAGTACTCCGACGCGAGGTAGGCGATACACCACAAGTGAGCCCCAACCAGCCGACGCGACAGCCCCTACGACTGCCGGGGTCGCTCGACAGCCCGAAGGCACGACGATATCTCCCTCGCGAAACTCCTCGCCTCTCCGCCGAACGTGCTGCCCATCTCGTACGGGCCCCGACAGCCGCACGCCATCGCCGCTCCGTTCCACGTCTTCCTGCATCACCACCGCGGCGGTGCCCTCCGGCAGGGGCGCGCCGGTGAATACCTGCACCGTCTCACCTGGGCGCAGTGTACGAGGGCCTTCCCCTGCGCGAACCGTGCCGGCGAGCTCCAGCGTCACCTCCCCTCGCTGCAGAGCGGGCAGGTCCGACCCACTCACCGCATAGCCATCCACCGCGGAGTTGTCGAACCTCGGCATGTCACACCGCGCCGTCACCGGCTCCGCAATCACCCGGCCGAGGAGTTGCCCGAGCGACACCCGCTCGGCACCGAGTGGGCGGACATGTTCCGCAAGCAGGCTCAGTGCTTCGTCATAGGATATCACTCCCCTAGCCCCCGATCTCGATCATGCTACGGTTTTCCAGGGCGGACAGCACCTCCATCGGTGGGTGCTCCTTTGGCTTCAGCCACAGCGCTGTTCGGATGCGCTCCTCCAGCTCGTCGTCGCTCGCACCCGACCGCAGCACGTCTCGCAGGTTGCTCTCTGCGGGCGAGAAGAGGCACGACTTCACCTGGCCGTCTGCGGTAAGTCGTATCCGGTTGCATCCCGAGCAGAAGCTCTCCGTCATCGAAGCGATGAAGCCGATGGTGCCCTGGAACCCTGGGATGCGCCACTCGCGAGCGACAGCGTTCGGCTCTACGTGCATGGGCTCCGGCGAGTATCGGCTCCCAATGATCTCGCGCATGCGGGCCAGCGGGAACACGCCGCCCTCCGACCACCCATTGTTATGAAAAGGCATGAACTCGATGAAACGCACGTGCAGCGGCCGGTCGCGCGCCAGCTCCACGAAGTCGAGCAGTTCGTCTTCGTTCACGCCGGCCATCACCACGGTGTTCAGCTTCACCTTCTCATAGCCCGCTGCCAGCGCTGCATCCAGGCCGGCGAGAACGTTATCCAGCGCGTCGCGTCGCGTGATCTGCAGAAAGCGCTCGCGTCGAAGCGAGTCCAGACTGACGTTGATCCCCGTCAGGCCCGCCTCCCGATAGGTGTGAGCATGCTCCCGCAACCGGAATCCGTTGGTGGTCATCGCGAGGGTGCGCACGCCGGGCAACGCTGCTAGTGCCGAAATGAGGTGCTCTATGCCTCGGCGCAGCGTCGGCTCGCCGCCGGTGAGGCGCACCTTATCCACGCCGAGCCGAACGAAAACGCGCGTGACCCGAACGATCTCCTCGAATGTCAGGATATCCTCGCGCGGGCGCCACTCGATGCCCTCCGCCGGCATGCAGTACACGCAGCGAAAGTTGCATCGGTCCGTTACGGAGATTCGCAGATACGAGTGCACGCGCCCGAAGCGGTCGAACAGCGGCGACCGCAGCGCCACGTTAGTCTCCCCAGATGGTTGTCCCTCGCCGCCAGACATGGATCCAGTCTTCCCCAATCGCATCGCCGTCAGACATGACCTCGATCATAGCACCCAGCTCCGCCTCAGCCTAGCAGAGGGGCCTGACGAAAATGCCGCGAAGTGCACCGACTTGTCGCGTCCGTGTCACGCCCCGGCGCCGTCCTTTGGTTCCCAGCGTTCGTTCTCTGGGTGCAGTGCTGCGGACGCGGGCCAGGACGTCTAGGCTCTTTCAACAACGCCAGAGGCAGAGATCGTAGCTTCCCGCCTGGCGTCTTCGATGCGGTACCCGCGAAGTCCTCGCTGCCGAGTAAGCCAGATTGGCATAGGGGCCTTGCAGAATCGCCGGTATTGTGATATCATATCCTAGTCCATAATAAGATCAGCGGATGGTAACAGGCTATGAAGCCGATCCAGGTTCGTGAGTTGTTAGTGTGCCTCGCCGCGGCTACGCTTGCCGTAGGGGCGTGCCCGTACGTGTTGGCAGAGGAGTACGAGGTTACGATCCTGTGCTCAGTTGGCGATTACACCGGGCTGTGGTGGAACGCTGAGCGCCAGCCGCCCCGCGAGGAGGCAGAGGCATCCTTCTCGGCGCAAGCGGAGCCGCCCGTGATCGTAGAGTGTATGCCTGTAGCCATCCATTGGACCTTCGTGGGCTGCGGCGCCGAACCTGCCGAGAGCCAGGACTGGAACCCCACGGTGCGATTCACGAGTGCAGGGGTCTGCGTCGTAAGCGTCGAGATCACCGACACTCAGCACGACCCGCCAATTCAAGGCTGCGGCAACGTGTGGCGCGGGCAGAAGACGTTCTATGTCCTCGGCGGCCCGCTTAGTGTGGAAGTAATCAAAGGGGGCGAGTGCAGGCATGTCTGGGATGACGAACTGGGCGACCGCCCTCCTTGGTATCTTACGTACTTCGATTACAGTCCATCAGCCGTAGCCAAGCCAGCGGGAGCCCAGACCGTCAACAAGGCGACGATCACGGCGGATCGCGCGGGCGAGCAGCCTCCCGGCACCCAATTCGTCTGGACGGTGCTCGCGCCGGGCGTCATCCTGACGGCGGGGGTGGTGAGCGGCCAGCCATCGGGAGTATCGCAGATCCTCGTAGCGGCCAATGGGGCGAGCGCGCAAGGTGCCATCAAGGTCTACCTGACGTACCGGCTGCAAGTGCCGGGCTTCGAGTGGCCGTTCGAGTGGGGCGACGACACCGATGTTGTGCCTAGGGCGAACAACCACGACGAAGCCAGTCCGGACTACCGCAGCTTCACGGGTCACCGTCCCACAGAGATTGCGCTTGCCAGGGACCAGTGGGTGTTGCAGAACGTCGTTGGTCCGCCGGAGTGGATCTACGAGGAGGGATGGGCCTTCTACATCGTAGATAACCACGACTTGCCAATGGACGGCATAAGCGCGCAGGAGCGCTTTCCGAACGGCGTGCCGACGCAGTTTCCGGACGGAACGCCGGCGGAGTTTCACTGGAATGGGAACTGGCCACGCCCAAGAGGCATGAGCTGGATCACCGGGAACGACGTGATCCCTGGACTACCTCCCCGAGGTGATCCCGAGTACAAGCCCTGCTTCAGGGACATCCTCGGGGTGCGTAGCCCCGCAGCGTACGACCATCCCGGTGAGGCGGCCTTTGGGCCTTTCGTGCGGCCTCTCTCCGTTCCGCCGAAAGAGCTGATCCACACCTTTCACAGCGGAACCGTCAACATCTTCCCCAGCTTGGGCGGGTGCCAGGTGGGCACCTACCGAATCACCATCTGGACCAACGGGACCCTAAACGCATTCGTGTCCGTACCATAACGGAGGTTACCGATGACAACGATTGTAGCCGTCGCTGCCCTTCTCGCGCTCTGTTCGGCCCAGGAGGCCGGACCTCCCAAGAAGGAGCGCGTAGCTCGTCACCTCGCTACCTGGGTGCATCGGTGCGATTTTGTGGGGTTTGTGCGTCCCGTCGAAGCCTCCGAGACCATCTGGCTGGACGTGGTGGAGCCTCACGCCAACTTGACCAGCATCCTTGCTCCGGATGGCCAACCCATTCCCCCGAACAAGGACGGCGAGATCCCACTCGGCAAGGACGCATTCCGGGAGATCCGCTGCGAAGTGGAGCGAGTGATCAAGGGTCCGCAGTTGTCCGAGATCAAGGTGCTCAGCTATGCCACAGACTTAGTGCCCACCCAGTACCCGCGCCCATTCCCAGCAACCGTGGAGGCCGGACAGGCCATCCTGGTGTACCTGATAGCCCCGGATGATAGCGGGCGTCTCGAGACCCGAGAGGAGTACACCGAATTCAGCCCTGAAGGGCACTTTGGCGAGTGCCATGTAGTGCGGCCCCGCCCCGGGGTGTGGGGGATGCTGAACACGGAGATCGGTAGCTACCACATCGTGCATAGGCCCGATGGGGGCTGGCCGGTCACGGAGCAGGGGCCCCCTCTGCGCGCATTGCTGGAATGTCTCCTCAAGGGCCTCAGTGATGCGAAAGACCCTGACAGGGCGAGCGCGTTCGCGGCCCTGCTTGGCTTCGGGAGCCCCGGTGAGTTCGGGGGGCTTAGCGCCAACGTCCCGAAAACGGAGCTCGCCGCACTTCGCGCAACGGCGCTGTGGCCCGACTACGACACCTACTGTCGGGGCCGGGTCGCGCCTGCGCTCCGCGCGTGGGTGGACAATACGACCGACGAATACCATGCCCTGCATGGCTTGTCGGTACTGCTACAGTACAGCCCGAGTCGTGAGTTGGCAGAGGAATATCTCTCCCGTCTGGTGGCTCGGGCGCGCAAGGGCGCCCCAGGCTGTACGACGGGCGTGAGCACCGCGATTTGGTTGCTCGCCCCCGAAGAGCGAGAGAACCTGTGGTTGCGTCTCCTAGACGCTGGCCTGCCCGATCCCGGCTGGACGTGCTACGCTGTCGCGGGACTGGCCGGGTGGGCCACTGCGAAGTCCATTCCCGACATCAAACGCGCTCTACGAGAAGAGTACGACACTGGCACCGACATGACCTACCTACGGAACTGCCGCCACGAAATCTATCACACGGCGATGAGGATGCTGGCAAAGCTATGTAACGACCCGGAACACGCACCGCCGGCCCAGTTCGCAGGGAACGAGGCGCAGGAGATGTGGGAACCGGGCGGAAGGCTGGCCGAGCTGTTGGACTATTGGAGAGATAGACAGTAGGCTCTCGAATCGCGTCGGCGTTGCACAAGATGCCCTGACCGGCCGACTGCGCAGATGTCGAGCGCAGGACTATCGCGGTGGTCCCTCCCCCCTCACCCTAGTGCTTGACTACCGCAGTGGTCGCCTTGTGTCAGCCCAGCTGAGGCTGGCAGCCACCCTTCGAGGTCGTCCACCAATCTCGTTCGTGCACGTCGTGTGGGGTTTCCTGACCTGGCCTCGCCTGACAGCGAGGCGAGCTTGCGCCATGGTCGGACGGCTCGGCGGGCGCGCTTTATTGCTGTCGCCTGGCCGATTCCGTGGTGATATGACGTGCGTCATACCCATCACCCCGACCCATCGCCGATGCTGGTTCCACGAAGGAGACGCCATGCCGCAACAATCTGTAGCAGAAGAGCCACAGACGGCTACCAGCCCAGACCAGTGGAACCCGGAAGATCCTGCCTGCTGGGAGACCGGAGGGAAACGCCTCGCTTGGCGCACGCTGTGGATCACGACCGCCGGGCTGATCTTTTCGTTCTCCACGTGGTTCATGGTCAGCGCCATCGTGGTGAAGCTGACCGGAATAGGCTATCGCTTCGACACGCAGCAGCTCTTCTGGCTGAACGCGATGCCCGGGCTCGCGGGCGGGACTCTGCGGATCGTGCACACGTTCCTCATCCCCATCTTCGGGACCCGCAACACGATCACGGTGTCTACGCTCCTGCTCTTGCTCCCTGCGATCGGCTGGGGTCTCGCCGTGATGAACCCCGACACCAGCTACGGGACTTTCTTGCTGTTGGGCATCCTAGCAGGGTTGGGTGGCGGCAACTTCAGCTCGTTCATGCCCAGCACCTCGTTGTTCTTCCCTAAGAGGCTCCAAGGCACAGCGCTCGGCATCCAGGCCGGCATAGGGAACTTCGGGGTGAGCTTGGCTCAGTTCATTATCCCGGCTGTTATCGGAGTAGCGCTGGTGGGTGCCCCTCAGACCTTTTCGGCGAAAGGGCAAACCTCCCAGATTTGGCTCCAGAACGCAGCGTTCGTGTGGGTCCCATTCATCGCCGTGTGCACGGTCGCGGCATGGTTCGGCCTGCGACGGGTGCCGGTTAAGGCTAGCTTCCGTGAGCAGCTAGACATCTTTCGCGACAAGCACACGTGGTTCATGACGTCGCTGTACATCATGACCTTCGGTTCGTTCAGTGGGTATGCGGCGTCGTTTCCGTTGCTGATCAAGAACCTGTACGGTGGCTTTCCGGGGGGGCCGGATCCGCTGAAATATGCGTTCCTCGGTCCCTTGGTCGGGGCTCTGGTGCGCGTGCTGTTCGGGCCAATCAGCGACCGGCTGGGTGGAGCGCGAGTCACGATGTTCAGCGGGATCGGGCTGCTCGTCTGCGCTCTGGCCATCAGCCCTTACACCGCTCCGACGTCGCTGGAGAACTGGCCAAAGTTCCTTTGGCTCATGCTGGGGTTGTTCTTCTTCAGCGGGGCGGGCAACGCGTCCACGTTCAAACAGATGCCGATGATCTTTCCGCCTAGGCAAGCGGGCGGTGTCATCGGATGGACTTCAGCGGTGGCCGCATACGGGCCGTTCGTGTTCTCCGTGCTATTCGGCTGGATCATCGCGCGCACGGGCTCCGCGCAGGCGTTCTTCCTCGGTGCTGCGGTCTTCTATGCCGCAAATCTGCTCCTGAACTACTGGTTCTACACTCGGCGCGGCGCCGAGAAGCCCTGCTAGAAGACCGCAGGTCTGATATGACAGCCGTCATAGGTCTGGGCCTCTGTTCGGGCGGAGAATGGGCACATGCCTGAGTCGAATCTATCCCGTGACCGCCTAGCCCCCGCTGGAGCGCCACCCGTGCCGGAGTCCCCCGAAGCGATCGCTCGGCGGAACCGTGTGCTGTGGCTATCCTTCTCGGGTTTCACCCTCCTCTTCGGCGCTTGGACGATGTTCGGTGTGTTGGGTGTACCCATCCGGCAAGAGCTGGGCTTGTCCGACGAGCAACTGGCGTGGCTCTCAGCGGTGGCGATCCTGAATGGTGCCGTGTGGCGGCTCGCACTCGGCATCCTCTCCGACCGCCTCGGGGGTAGAAATGTGTTCCTCGGTACGTTCCTGTTCGCCGGGATTGCCTCCTTCGTGGTTGGCAGGGCTGCCTCTTACACCGAGCTGATGCTCGGTGCGTTTCTCGTCGGCGTTGCAGGCAACAGCTTCGCCGTCGGGTCGGCGTGGTGCGCCGCATGGTTCCCGAAGGAGAAGCAAGGGTTCGCGATGGGCCTCTTCGGCGCGGGCAACGTCGGCGCGTCTATCACCAAGTTCATCGGTCCAGGGCTGATGGCGCTCGTTCCGATGCCGCTGCTCGGCGGGCTCATTCCCGGGGGGTGGCGCTTTATCCCATTCCTGTACAGCGTGCTTATCGCCATCATGGTCGCCCTCATGTGGTGGTTGAGCCCGCGCCCGGATAGGCGCCCTTCGGCGAATCGCCCTCTCGGCGACATGCTGCGGCCCTTGCGTGAGGTGCGTGTCTGGCGCTTCAGCCTGTACTACACGGTGGTGTTCGGCGCCTACGTCGCGATGTCCGTTTGGCTGCCCAAGTACTATGTGGACGTGTACGGGCTGCCTCTCTCGACTGCGGCGCTGCTCACGACGCCGTTCATATTGGCGTCCAGCCTACTACGCCCGTTCGGTGGCTATCTCTCCGACCGCTTCGGGCCGCGCAGCGTTACCTACGTAGTGTTCACGTCTTGTCTTCTGGCATCGGCGGTGCTGTTTCTTCCCCTCGGGCTCTATCCGTTCGCCGCTATGGTCTTGGTCATCGGCATCGCCCAGGGAATCGGCAAGGCGTCCACGATCAAGTACATCCCCGAGTACTACCCGAAGGACGTAGGTGCGGTGGTCGGGTTAGTGGGAGCGCTCGCGGCCCTCGGTGGGTTCATCATGCCGCCGCTGTTCGCGTACTTAGCGCGGTGGGGCGGCTCTCCGCAGTCCATGTTCTGGGTAATCTTCGCGGTTACGGCAGTGAGCCTAATCTGGCTGCACGCGGTCGTGAGGTCGCTGAAGCGTGCGGAGGCGAACCTGGGCATCCATGTGATGGACGCTCAGCCGAGCCCCGCTCCCGCCGCAGCCGAATGAGCCGACGTGCGATCCACAATGAAGAGAAGTGCAGCGGGCGGGTCCAGCTCGCCTGGGGGGCAAGACAGATGGGAGCGAGTCAACAGACCGGACGACATGAAGTCGAGCAAGTGCCGGACCGCCCGAGCAATCTAGCGGTCATCGAGGCCTGCTCGCTGTTCAACGCCCTCATGCCAGAAGAACGACGCACGCTGGCTGATGCCTCGTACGTGGCGTATGCGGAGCGAGGGGAGTTCATCTGGGTAGCAGGTGCATCGTCCCACTTCGCCGCAGTGGTCGGCACGGGCTTCATCAAGATGACGCGGACCACGCCGCAGGGCAGCGAGGTGGCCGTGGAACTGCTCGGACCCGGGCAAGCCGCAGGGCTTCTCAGTGCCATCGAGGGCAGGGTGTATCCTCTCAGTGCGGTCGCGGTGACCGACGTCTGGTACCTCAAGGTCCCGGTGCCTGCCTTGTTGGAGGTGTATCGCGAAAGCGCCGGCTTGCGCGATCAGGTGCTGCGTTCACTGGCCCCGCGGCTACGCAAGGCACACGACATGATGGCCCGAATGTCCACCTGCAAGGTCGAGCACCGCATCGCCGCAGTGCTGATCATCTTGATGCTTTCCTACGGCGAGAAGATCCCCGAGGGCACGCGGCTGACCGTCCCTCTCACCCGGGCCGACCTGGCGGAGATGGCAGGCACCACGGTGGAGACCGCTATTCGAGTGATGAGCCGTTGGCAGAAGGAGGGTGTAGTCTCCACCGACCACCAAGTCATCACGATTCTCAAGCCTCAGGCTCTAGACGAGCTGCTTTTGGGCTGAGGAGAAGCTCTAGCTCTTCCGGAGTGTTCGCGCTGCGCACGCAATAGCGCGACAATCCTCGCGACTCCAGAACCTCCTCGGGCACTCTGATGTAGTGGAGGCATTCGATCCACTCCATCACACGTCGGCTTCCCTGCCGCAGCCACTCTGGCAAGCCAGCGAGCGCTTGGGCCCGGTAGAGCGCGCAGAGCGGCTGAAGCCGACCCTGGCTCAGCGGGATGGCGGCGTCCCTCTCCTCGATGAGGTCCGATAGGACCTCGATGATTCGAGCATCCAAGAGCGGCAGATCGCACGAACAGACGAACACGAACTCCGCACGAGGGCGGAATCTGCTCAGGGCAACCAGCGGACCTTCATGCGGGGTCGCATCCTGCTGCAGAGTGCAGCCAGGGATGGCCTCTGGACCGAGCACTGTCAGGGGTACGCCGACGGCCAGGATTCGCGACGCGATGGTTTCGGCCAGCGGGAGCCCGGCGATTTCGAGCGTCGCCTTGTCGCGCCCCATGCGTCGGCTCGCTCCACCGGTGAGCAAGGCGGCTTCCAGGTACACGCGTCCAAAGTTCGGCGGGGCGGCACTTCCTTCCTACGTTGCGCGGATGTATGCCGAGGGGAGTATCCTGAGTGTATGGAGAAGTTGCCCAAGCGATACACGGAGTTCCTGAAGAACTACCCCGAGGTGGGCGCAGCGTACACCGCACTAGGCGAGGCGGTCGCAAACTCGGGGCCGTTGGATGCCAAGACGCGCGAGCTAGTAAAAATCGGCGTCTCGGTGGGTGCGCGGATGGAGAGTGCGGTCCGAAGCCACACGCGGAGAGCCCTGGACGCCGGCGCCACACCCGAGGAGGTCCGGCATGCCGCGCTTCAGGCCACTACTACCGTCGGTTTCCCTAACATGATGGCTGGCCTGAGCTGGGTAGACGAGGTACTCGCTGCCCGAGCCGGCGAGGCATAGCCGCTTTCTTCGAACACCTTGCCCCCCCTATGACGGCGGTCATAGCGGGCCGATCGCCCGCCGCATGAGAATCGCAGCGTAGGCGCAATCTTTGCGCGCAAGCTGTGAGGTGCGGAGATGGCAACGCGGTATCGGGTACCCGGCCGAGCCAAGCAAGAAGCTCCGGTTGGGGAGGAGCGACTAGTTCGCACGACAGATAGCCCAAACTGTACGGGCGCGTGCGGCTGGCTCGCCACGGTGGTGAACGATGATATCGTCGACCTGAAGCCTGCGGCCGACTACCCCTGCGCCGACTACAATCCTCGAGGCTGCCTGCGTGGTCAGGCGATGACCCACCTAATCTACGGCCCCGATCGCATTCGCACTCCGCTTATCCGAACCGGTGAGCGTGGCGAGGGTAAGTGGAAGACCGCAACCTGGGACGAGGCGCTCGACTACATCGCCGAACGGATGATCCGCATCCGGGACAACTACGGCCCTGAGAGCATGCTGCTCTTCAACCAGGTCGTCGGCACCAGCTACGTGCAGAAGGGCGCGCAGATTCGCATGGCCGCGCTTCTCGGCATGTCCTTCGCCACCGCGTACGATTTCAATGGCGACATCTCGATGGGGTTCACTCACACGGTGGGGATCGATTGTGTGGAGTGCGAGACCAAGAGCTGGGCACACGCGAAGTACGCAATCCTCTGGTCCAGCAACGTTTTCCAGACCCGCATTCCAGACGCGAAGTTCTTGACCCAATATGCTAAGCAGCTCAACGACTGCAAGATAGTCTGCATTGACCCTCGGTGCAGTCAAACCGCGAAGGGCGCCGATCTGTGGCTACCCATCAACCCCGGCACCGACGGCGCCCTCGCGCTTTCCATGTGTCAAGTGCTGATGCAAGAGAACCTCGTGGACCGCGACTTTCTGCGCACATTCACCGATTGCCCCACACTTATCCGCGAGGATAACGGACGTCGCCTACGAGCCTCCGACGTCGGGATGGGGTCGGACATGGAGTTCATGGCTTGGGATGAAGCTACCGACTCGCTGTTCAAGCTGCCTTCGGAAACACTGCGGCTTCCCGAAGGTGTGCGCCTCTCCCTGGCCGGCACTCGTGAGGTCGAGGTGCAAGGCCAGAAGGTGCGTGTCACTCCGGTGTACCAGCTGCTCGAAGACGTGATCATGCGAGACGAATACACCCCGGAGAACGTGGCACGTATCACGGACATACCTGCCGACACGATCCGCCAGGTCGCGCGCGAGTATGCCACCCGAAGACCCAGCTCCATCATCATCGGGATGGGCATCAACCACCGCCTTCATGGGGACCTGACCATCCGCTCGGTGTTGCTGCTCTCCGCCTTGGTAGGTGCACACGGCAAGCCCGGCGAGTCGGTGTCCATCTACTCCGGCCAGCATCACTTCCGCATAGACGTCAGCGGCTACTGGTTCCCTGGGGGCAAGCGGCCCAACATGGTGCCGATGCACTACTTCGTGTTAGGGAAGCCTACGGGAACGATCAACCCGAAGATCAAGTTTCCCCAGCACGGGTTCAAGGCGCTGTTCGTATCGCACGGAAATCCTCTGGTTACGGAGTTCTCGGAACCGATGAAGCGTGCGATTGACAACCTGGACCTGTTTGTCACTATCGACTTCTCTATGTCACCTACGTGCGAGTACTCGGATGTCGTGCTGCCGGCACCGACGTTCTGGGAGAAGATGGATCTGGTGGGTACGAGCTGCCACCCGTACCTTCAGATTCAGCAAGAGGTGATACCACCTAGGCACCAGAGCCGCACCGAGCTGTGGATCGCGCGAGAGCTGATACGGCGCGTGGACGCCAGCCTGCTGCCGATGATGGAGCCCGACGAGAGTGAGGCGATTCGCATCCTGCTGGCCACGGGTGGCAAGGAGTGCGAGGGTATCACGCTCGAGCAACTCCGTGAGGGGCCGGTTAGGCTAAGAGTGCCGGATCCGGAGTGTGGTCTCGACGAGCAGATTAACGAGTACAAGCCTTTCCCACCGCGAGCCTATCCATTCCCGGAGGGGGCGCAACGCGAGTTCCTGAAGACCGGCCGCATGGAGTTCTATAAGGAGGAAGACGTCTTCCAGAAGCTGGGTGAGACGGTACCCATCTACCGCCCGTCCTTCGAACATCTGCCCGAGGAAGATCAGCGCCTGCCATTCGCTATCGTCACGCCTCACTCCAAGTGGCGCGTGCACTCGACGCACAGCAACAACACCGCTCTGCTCAACCTGAATCGTGGTGCCGTAGTCGAGATCAACCCACGAGACGCCGCAAAGAAAGGTATTCGTGATGGCGATCAGGTAGAGCTGTTCAACAACAACGGGTCATATCGGCTCTGGGCGTTGCTCACAGAAGGCATCAAGCCAGGTGTGCTGTGTGTGGATCATGGCTGGTGGGACCGTTACCTCGGCGGGGGCAAGTACCACAGCGTGCACACCCATCAGAAAGTGAAACCCACACACGAGAACTACTACCTGCCGGCGGTGTACGCACCCGGGCAACACTGGAAGGATACGCGTGTAGACATCCGGAGGGTGGACTGAATGGCACGCATGGCAATGCTCATCGATCTGACACGCTGCATCGGTTGCGACACGTGCACGATGGCGTGCAAGCAAGAGAACGGCACTCCGGTGGACGTGTTCTTCGCGCGCGTTCTGAACATCGAGGCGGGGGAGTTCCCGAACGTGAAACGCGTGTACGTTCCGGTGTTGTGCAATCACTGCGACAACGCGCCGTGCCTTAAGAGCTGTCCGAACAAGGCGATCTTCCGGCGTCCCGATGGCATCGTGTTGATCGATCAAGACCGCTGCCGCGGAACCGGCGCGTGTGTGACGGCTTGTCCGTACGGAAACATCTTCCTGACTCAACAAGACCGCTGGTACCTTCCGGACGATGAGCCGTACGAGACTCGCTATGTAAGACCCAGGCTGAACGAGAACGTGGCGCGCAAGTGCACCTACTGCGCGCACCGTGTGGACGTTGGCCTGGAACCCGCCTGTGTCGTGTCCTGCCCGACCAAGGCCCGCATCTTCGGAGACCTAGAGGACCCCGAAAGCGAAGTCTCGCGCTACATCGTCGAGCAGAGGGAGGCGACGAAGAGGGAGCCGTTCCACTTGCTGCCGGAAGCAGGCACCGACCCAGCAGGCTGCTACCTAGCTACCATGTGTGATCAGATGCCATCCATGCTCGGGCTGGAGGGAGCGATCACTGTGGAAGAGAGAGAGGGACATGAGACCGTTAGCGTGTAGCGTTGCGATCTTAGCCGTTCTGCTTGCGACGCAGGCCTGGTCTCAGCTACCGAAGGCCACGGACAACGACCATTACTCCACGTCGAACTGCATGGGTTGTCATGGTCAGTCGGCAATGGGTGGACTGGGCCCCCCGATCGCCAAGACGAAACTGACATTCGAACAGTTCCACAAGACTGTGCGCGAAGGCAAGGGCATGATGCCTGCGACCACTGCCGTGCAGGCGTCCGACGCCGAGGTTCGAGCGATTTATGATGAACTGCGCAACAAGCCGTGGCGCCCGGAGCTGATCCCTATCGCGTACAAGGTTGGTCAGTTCCTCAGCACACGCAATGTGGGCATCATCTTCTTCGTGGTGTTCGGCGTCGCCTTCCTGCTTTCCATCCCCGTCACGCTCTACTGGCTTAAGCTGGCGTCTGTCGGTTATCTGTGGCCTGGCATCAGACGGTTAGGGGTCGCACGTTCTGCTTGGATCGTGTTGCGCTCACTTGTCGTGGACGGGCTATGCGTAGCGTCACTATATCGGAGGAACCGCTTCCGGTGGGTGATGCACGGTCTGATCTTCTACGGCTTCCTCGGTCTGCTGGCAGCCGACATTCTGATGGCGATCTTCAACCCGGCGCGTGGCACTCTGCCGCTCTATAACCCCCTGAAGCTTCTCCCCATCGTGTCCGGGCTCGCGGTGATGCTAGGCATGTTCTATGTGCAGTACCGCTACCGTTCCGATGAGTTCATTGACAACGGGTTGACGCAAGGTCGCGACTTCCTGTTCGTCAACCTTCTCTTCCACACGGTTCTGAGCGGCTTCCTGACAGTCATCATCAAGAGAGCCGGGATAGCCGATTGGGTGATGACGGTCTATCTATATCACCTAGCTTCGGTATCCCTGCTGGTGTTGACCGCTCCCTACACGCGGTTCATGCATGCCTGGATCGTGCCGCTGATGATCGCCTCCACACGCCTAACCGAGAACGTGGCAGCGTCCGGTGATCTGGATTTCCTTCGCGAACCCTCTCCCGGCAGGCACCACAAGTCGCTTCGGATCGCCGAGGGCGTGATGAGAACGCTGGAGCCGGGCACCAAAGCCAAGGTACGGCTCCGCTACTACCCATGATACTGAGAGGACATAACCATGTGCGCAGCCGATCATAGCAGGAACGGAGAAGCCCAACAGGTGGAGCAGCCCGAGCGGCGCAAACTGCTGGGTTGGGCCGTGGGCCTCATCAACGGAGCGTTGCTGCTCGCCGTCTTCGGGCCGGTCCTAGGCTTCGTGGCATCTCCCCTACGCCAGCGACGGAGTGGAAAGTGGATTCCCATCGCCAACGCCGCCGAGGTGCCGTCGGGCGAGATGAAGGAAGTCACGTTCAGCGTTCGTGTCGAGGATGGGTTCATGGTAGCCGACCGGAAGTACACACTCTACCTGCGTCGGGATGCCGACGGGGTGATTGCACTCGACCCGGCCTGCACACACCTCGGCTGCCGCGTTCGCTATCAGCCAGAGAAGAATAGGTTCCTCTGCCCGTGTCATGGCGGGGTGTTCGACGAGGCGGGCAAGGTCGTATCCGGTCCGCCCCCTAGGCCGCTCGAGCGTGCCCCCGTGAAGGTGGAGGACGGGCGGATATGGGTGTATAGGGAGGCGTAGCATGAAGACCCTGACACCGGAACGACCGGTCGAAACGCGTACCGAAGACCTAACACCGGAAGCCGAGCTCCGCGTAGCGCGACCGGGCCTAAAGGACTGGCTCGACTTGCGCTTGGGTTGGTGGGGGTTCGTGCGCAAGAACCTGGACGAGCCCATGCCACCCGGAGTCGGGTGGTGGCAGACGCTGGGCAACTTGCTACTAACACTGCTCGTCTTCCAGTTCGTCACGGGTGTGGCACTCGCGATGTTCTACTCGCCCAGCCCCGACCATGCGCACCAGAGCGTAAAGCATCTGACCGAGAACGTATCCTTCGGGTCGTTCGTGCGGGGTCTGCACGTGTGGGGCTCGACGGCCATCGTTATCGTCACCGTGCTTCACACGCTTCGCGTCTTCTTCTGGGGATCTTATAAGAAGCCACGCGAGCTCACGTGGGTAGTAGGAGTGATCATCTTCAACGTGATCCTGGCATTCTCGTTCACTGGCTATCTGCTGCCGTGGGACCAGAAGGCGTACTGGGCCACGGTCGTGGGGACGAGGATTGCGGCCACTGTCCCGTTCATCGGCGATTCGCTCCTACATCTCATTCGCGGTGGTCCGGAAGTCGGTGCATTGACGCTGACACGTTTCTACGCGATCCACATCATGCTGCTACCCGCGGCGTTGGTGTTCCTGGTAGCGCTCCACCTATACCTGGTGCGGCGACATCACATCGCAGGGCCCGTCATGCCGCAGAAGGGCAAGCCCGTGGCGTTCTACCCCACGCAGCTATTCAAGGACGCAGTCGTTCTGCTGTTCGGCGTCGGGGCGGTCATCGCGCTTGCGCTAGCACTCCCACCTGGCCTGGAAGCTATCGCAGATCCGACCGGGACCGATTTCTCACCCAGACCCGAATGGTACTTCCTCGGGCTGTATGAGCTTCTGAAGATCATGCCACCGGGTTGGGAAGTGGTTGCAACCGTGGTAGTCCCTGGTCTGGTTACGATCGGCATGTTCTTCCTGCCTTGGCTGGACCGCTCGGAGTCGCGTCACCCGGCACGAAGGCAGTGGGTGATCGTGGCGGGCATGCTGATCATCCTGATGATCGGCCTAATGACGCTGAAGGGACTGCTGGAGACACCTCCGCCGGGGCACTAACTGCTACTTCATGCCTGTCAGCGCGATACCGCGGGTGAAAAACCGCTGCGTGAACAGAAACACGATCAGCACGGGTATCAGTACGATGACCGCCGCTGTCATCTGCAGTGGCCAGTTGGTGCCACCAAACGAGTCCTTGAAGACGGACAGACCTACTTCTAACGTGCGCATTTCCATGGAGCTGGTTACGAGTAATGGCCAGAAGAAGTCGGTCCATGTGGCCACGAAGCTGAAGGCCGCAAGCGTTGCCAGTGCCGGCTTGGTGAGCGGCAGCGCTACCCACCAGTAGATGCCGAAGTCGCCACATCCGTCCAAGCGTGCGGCTTCGCTGAGCTCTTTCGGTATCCCGAGGAAGAACTGGCGCAGAAGGAAGATAGCGAACGCACTCGACAGTCCCGGCACAATCAGTGCCCAATACGTGTCCAGCCAGCCGAAGTTTCGGACGAGGATGAACACGGGGATCATGGTCACTTGCCCGGGGATCATCATGGTGGCAATGAACAGGAAGAAGAGCAGGTCGCGGCCCCAGAAGTGCATGCGCGAGAACCCGTAGGCCGCCAACGAACTGACGAATAGCTGGCCGATGACTACTACCACGGTCACGAACGAAGTGTTTACCAGAAACCGCCAGAACGGAATATCCGGCATTGTCATCACTTTGACGTAGTTCTCGAAGTGCCAATTCCCGTCCGGAGGCATCAAGTGCGCCGGCGATGGTAGAGCGGCCTTGGAAGGGTGGAGCGATGCCACCACCATCCATGCGAATGGCGCCAGCAGCGCCACCGCCAACAGAATCATTACAAGATAGCTGATGGTCGCCCTCATTCGATGCTGAACCCCTGAAGTCGCTTGCTGAGAAACTTGAACTGCAGCAACGTGATACCAAGCACCAGTGCGAACAGGATGTAGGACTGAGCGCTCGCCATGCCCATCTCGAACTGCCGCCAAGCCTGATTGTAGATGTGATAGCCCACCACGTCCGTCGTCTGTAGCGGACCGCCTTTCGTCATCATGTATACGGGAGTGAACACCTGCAGCGCGGCGATCGTGCTCGTAACGAGCACGAAGAACGTGGTCGGAAGTAGCAGCGGTATGGTGACGTGTCGAAAGGACGACCAACGTGTGGCGCCGTCTACCTGCGCGGCCTCATAGAACGACTGAGGGATAGCCGCGAGCCCTGCGATGAACAACACCATTCTCGGCCCCAGCCCGACCCAAATGCTCATGAACACGAGCGCAGGCATGGCAAGCGTGGGGTCGTTCAGGAAGTCGGTGGTACCGGAGAAGCCGAAGAGCTGGGCGATGAAATTGATGAGACCGTTGCGTGGAAGGTAGATCCATATCCACACCATGGAGATCGCGACACCGGAACTGATGGCAGGGACGTAGAAGATGGTTCGGAACAGCGTCACGCCGCGCAGCTTCTGATTCACCAGAATGGCAACTGCCAGAGCAACCAGCATGCCAAGCGGTACGCTCATGAGCGCGAACCGTGCCGAGTTCCACACGGCATTCCAGAACTCCGCATCCTGAAAGAGGAAAAGGTAGTTTCCTAGACCGACGAACGGCTTTCCCTCCTTCAGGATGTTCCATCGGTGCAGGCTGAGGATAGCCGCATACACGATGGGGATGAGAGCGAATACTACCAAATGAGCGAAGGCGGGCAGAATGAAAAGGTACCCACGCCAGTTCGGCCTCTCGCCCATCAGCGCCCTGCCAGCCCGAACAGCTTGTGGTCGATCTTGCGCGCTGCATCGTCGAGTGCCTTCTGCACGGGTACCTTGCCGATCATGATACGCTCGATAGCATCTCTTCCGACGTCCTCCACATATGCGTAACCTTCGACCTTTGCGCCCCACGGAGCACGTGCATACTGAATCTCGTTCAGGAAGACCGGTTCCAGGGAACTAGTGTCGCGCCTCGCTTCTGCGACGGAGCGCACGGCAGCGATCGCGAGACCACTGCCGCACAACTTGTCCTGTACTTCGGCTCCACTGAAGTACTTGATGAACTCCCACGCCATCTTCGGGTGTCTGCACTGGCGCGTGATGGCAGGACCGGATTCATACATGACGGTCACACGTTCGCGATGACGTGGCAGCCCTACCACGCCGAGGTCTGCGAACCGAAACTTTTCCGTCTCCCCGGCCTTGTAGCCGACGATGGCCCAGTGCCCGCTGATCTCCATGGCCGCTTCGCCGCTCTGGAAGAGGTTGGTACCTGTCGCGGCGCTCTCCGAGATGGTAGGTGCTACTCGGTACTTCGTCACGAGATCGGTAAAGAACTGCACCGCCTCCACGCTGCGCGGACCATTGAGGTACCCCGTCGCACGTGTACCGTCTGGGCTGAGCACGTCTCCACCGTTCTGCCATATCCAAGTGATCCACCCAGGCATCCAGTTGACGAAGTAGAACCCATAGCGGTCCCTGGCCGGATCGCTCAGTGCCTTACAGGTCCGAAGGAAGTCGCCCCACGTCCAACCCTCCTGCGGATAGGGCACGCCGTGCTCGCGAAACACGCGTTTGTTGTAGTACACCACCATCGGTGTGAAGTTCCCCGGCAGCGCATACACCTTGTCCCCCCTCTTCGCGATGTCGTATACGTTGGGGAAGAAGATGTCGGGATCGAACTTGGGGTCCGCGCGCATGAGAGGTGTTAGGTCTGTCACCACGCCATTGTTGATGAATGCGGCGGAGGAAGACGCATCCAGAAACACCACGTCCGGCGCTGTGCCCGCGACGTGCTGGGCCAATAACTTGAAGACGTATTCTTGTGAACCGGGGATGTGTTCTATCTTGAGCTTGACGCCAGGGTGCATGCGCTCGAACTTGGCGTACACCTCGCGGTTCACGCGATTGAACTCGTCGTCGTCCGACGCGCCACCCCAGTCGGCGACTCGCAGCACGATCTTCCCGCCGTCCTGCCCCGATCCACGAAGGCAGCCGCCCAGAATCGCGGCGGCAGCAACAAGACAGAAGCCTAACACCGCCCAGCGCATGGGCAAAAGATACCCGCTTGCGCCCTCTCGGGCGTCGGCGCCCCTTGATTTCGGGTAGGCTGTTCCGCATGTTGTGCCTAGCGCTCGCCATGCTTCCGCTCGCTGCAGTCGTCCCCACCGACGGGCTTGTCATCACCCAGGACACCGTGCTCGAACCCGGTACCTACCTGCTGAAGCAGGGCCTCACGATCGCAGCCGACAACGTTACGCTGGACGGCGCGGGTGCAACCCTCATCGGCTACGACGACACTGGCAAGGGTGTCAGCATCGAAGGGCGCAAGAGCGTGACGATCGAGAACCTGAAGATCGAGCGCTTCCGTTGGGGCATCTACGCCAAGAACGCGGACGACCTGACCATCGAAGGCTGTTCCATACATCGCACCGCGGAGCTGCCGCCGGGCGGCACCTTCCTCAACATCTGGACTCCCCCCGAGAACGCATACGGCGGCGCCATTATGATATGGAAGGCCAAGAACGGCAAGGTGACACGCAATCAGCTACAGCATCAGCAGAATGGAATCCTGCTGTACGAGTGCGAGAAGATGACCATATCGCGTAATAACGCCTCGTTCAACAGCGGGTGGGGCATCAGCTTGTACGAGACGAGCGACAGCGTGGTAGAGAACAACACGGCGGATTTCTGCATCCGTGTGCAAGAACGCGGTTCCAGGGCGTATCACGCGGGCGCGGATGCCACCGGCCTTCTGATGATCATGAACAGCAACCGTAACAAGGTGATACGTAACTACTTCCGCGGCGGAGGCGACGGCGTGTTCGTGGCCGGGTTCCGCGCCCCCGACCTGAAGGCGCCCTGTAACGACAACCTCTTCGAGGACAACGATTGCTCGCTTAGTCCTAACAACGCCTTCGAAGCTACCTTCTGCGAGGGCAACGTGTTCCGCAACAACAAGGCGAACAACTCCAACTTCGGCTTCTGGCTAGGGTACTCGTGGAAGAACACCATCGAGGGAAACGAGATCCGTGGCAATCGTATTGCCGGCATCGCTATCGAACACGGCAACACCACTCGCATCGAGAATAACACGATAGCGTCGAACCGCGACGGGGTGCTGCTGTGGTCGGACGGCGAGGCGCACTTCGGCGCAGGATGGCCGGAGATGATCGACTCGTACACCTATACGATTATGGGCAACACGTTCGATGCGAATCGCATCGGCGTCCACGGCATCACCGGGAATGGGTGGTGGGGGCAGGATGCCATCGTGGGCAAAACGGCTTGTCGGGACTATACCATCACGCAGAACACCTTCTCGAACAATCGGACCGGTGTGCGGTTGGTGGGAGTGGCCGATAGCACCGTGTCGAGCAACTCCTTCGACGCGCGACACGAGAAGAGCGTGGAAGTACTGGATAGCAAGAACGTGAAGCAGGAAGCGAACTCGGTCACCGAGCGGTAGTAGCAACCTGTTAGCTGCCGGCCCTCGTCACGATGGCAAGCCCGGGCTCGGCCGTCGCCACGAACATCGCTACGTCTCTGGCGTCTGGCCCGACGAGCACCCACACGTGTCCGGCAAATGTGGCGTGCCTCCGCTGCTCGCCGGGTTCCAACTCCCCGTACGGGGTGCGGCCACCGTCGCCATCCACCCACAAGAGCTGAAGCCTCTCGTCTGTGCAGTTGCGAAAGCGAATAGTAGTGGCTGTGCCGTCCGATGATCGCTGCTGTGCCCACAGCCTCGGCTCGACTGGCTGTAACTCGACCAACTTCAAGGGCGTGACCTCGATGCGGCCGGAGTAGATGTCGTCCAGCAAACGGAAGGCCTCGGGGTCATAAGTCCGCAATCCATCGCGACCGAGCTCGGGTGGTGGCGACATCTTGCCGTGATCCCCTCGCGTACCGAAGTACCACATGCTCAACTCCGCGAAGAACTCCTGCACATTGGTGGCGGCAAAGGCCGACACCCAAAGACCTGATGCAAGCGAACGGTGATACTGGTCCTCGATGCGGGCGCGTGTGGCATCGTCGAGGCCATAGGTGAGAATGGCATGAGCGAACTCGTGCACGCAGATGTCACGGCCTGCATATCTGTCGCCTGGCAGCCTTAGTAGGTTTTCCTCGCCGCAGGAAACGAGCTGTCCGCCGACGCCACGCGTGCGTTCGTCTATCGTCAGATCCCCGTCGAACGGCTTGCCTTTGTAGTGACGCAGGTATGGGAGGTCGGATGTAACCTGATCCTTGCCGATGATATGCAGTTCCACCGCCTCGGTACGCAGATTTGCAACTATGGTCGGGGCCTGTGACAGCATCCGCCTCAGTCGCGCATGGGCCATCACGAGCGCTTCATCCGACACGTCGCGGTGCGCCTTGATCGGAATGCCCCGATAGTCCAGCACCTTCGAGAAGAAACCGCGCTCGGGAGGGTCAATCGTGCGGACCCTCGATCCCTCTTGAGCAGCGAGGCCGACGCGGGTGCAGAGAGCCGAGCCCGCTAGTCCGAATGCGATGAGAATGGCACGGACGAGCATGTTGGAAGCATACCCCGGGCGCGTTCGCACACTCTCTCCGGCTTGGGCAGCGGCCCCCGCGCCGATGGACGGGACCGCCAGGAATGCAGGAAGAGTGCGGCGCATCCTGAATCTCAAGTACCATGAACGGACCGATCAAGGCCTTCGCAGTCGGCCACGGTGATCCGGCTGAAGGAATCGAGGTCATCGTCGAGGAGCCGAACGGCGACCAGATTCTCGTCCGGTGCATCTGCCTCGACGAGCAGACGGTCATCGAGGGCGACGGTAATCTCATCGAGTACTTCCACGAGCGCTACGGCGAGCGCACGTTCTCCATGACGGTCCGGGAGGCGGCTCTTCGGGCTGCCGAGAGTCACGGCCCCGAGTAGCCCGGGTGTCTACCTCAACTCGAAGTCGAAGATTGCCCATGGCTCGAATAGAGCCAGCGACGCACCGTTCTCCAGTCCCACGTACACCATGAGCCCGATCTCTTCGCCCTTCTTTAGATCCAGCCCGAGTCTCGGGTTTCGCGGGATCGCCATCTCGAACACCTGCTTACCGTCTGACACGCTACCGGCGAACAACGTATCATCCTGCCGGAAGTGCTCCTGCTTGTCATCGAAGTACGGCCAACGGTTCATCGCGCACAAGTGTACGCGAGCGCTCTCCAACCTGGGGCCGTTCGTCTTGTCCCCGACCACCCGCACATACACATTGTCGTTCCCGCAGTAGAACCCGTCGGCATTCTGGTCTGTCACTATGGAGATGCGAGTCCACGGGCCGCTCATCTCGAATGCGAAGTACAGGTAATCGGCATCATATGTGGACCACCCGTTCAGTCTGATGCCATGAGACTCCATCCACACCCACGGTTTGGTGGTGGGCCACTCACCAAGGGTGCCATCCACCTCGACCTCGCCAGCCGAAACGGTGGTGGCGAAGGGATACAGCGGATACTTGTCCTTGCCGTCCGGCACGCCATCTTCGTCGGTGTCGGCATGTCTCGGGTTCGGGCGGATGTACTCCCGCCCCGTCCGAACCCGTATGTCCGTGTTCAGTGCGGTGACCCAGGTGCTCGCCAGCACTTCGCGCATGTCGCTTAGCCCATCGTTATCGGTGTCGACCTTCGCGGGATCGGAGCCGAATCGCTTTTCGTCCATCGGCAGATGTGGTGCGTCGTCAGGAATGCCGTCACCGTCCGAGTCCTTCGCAAGCCGCACTTCTCCATACATGTTACGCATCCACTGACCCGCGTTCATGTGGCGAAACTGCCACGCAATGCCATCCCAGTGCTCTCCGTGTTTCGCTGCCGTGTCCCATTGCCATGTGCCGATGGCGGGATCGGGATTGTCATACTTAGGAGCGAAGTGACAGAACCACATGCGATCATCTTCGCGGTCCAAGCCGGAGTTGTTGTACTGAGATTCGATCTGGTGCTTGAACTCGTGACACATGAGCCACGCTATGTCGCTGCCCCCGAGGAAGAAGCTTCGCCCCGGAGTCGGCCACTCCACACCATAGGTACCTCCTCCGGAGCCCTGATAGTGCCACTCCCTTCTCCCGGGATTCCAGCGCCGTTCGCACTCCACGATCACCTGGCCCGTCCACACCTGGTTATCCCTCCCCAGTGACCTGAGCCCCTCGGCGAAGGACTTGTCATGGTTCTGTTCGGGTAGTGCCAGGTATCTCGGTTCGAAGAGGAAGCTCAGGCCAGGCCGCACCTCTTCGGTCACGTCGTCAACCCGGATCGTCGCCCGTTCTCCTTCAACGTCGGTGACCTCCGCGTCCGCCACTACCACGGATGCGCCGTCACGAAGGTAGCATAGCTTGCCCTTCATTCCGGTCTCGAAGCCGAAGTTCGACCCGCCGTTCACCCTCCAAGTGTTATCCGTCAGCTTTTCCGTTGTCGAAGCGATCCGGCCCGAGCGATACATGGTGGAGTCCACTACGAACGTGACATCGGTGAAGTAACGCATCGCTGAGTTCATCCAGTAGAACAGGACGGTCTCGTCGATCGCCTCGCGATACGTGTGTACTTCGGATGCGGGCATCGGCGTGGGCCAAGGCGTGTCGGGACGCAACGACTCCGTGTGCATCACGTTGGCAACCAACAGCAGCTTGACTGGGATGTGCACGTACGCCATCTGGCCCTTGGGTGGCATGGTGGCAATCGCATACTCACGCGACCACCCACCACCTGGGATAGTTCTTGCGTCCGGCATGCGCAGCTTATAGAAGTAGCGCTTGCCAGGCTCCAGTCCGGTCAGCATCAGCTTGTGAGTGGTGGTCTCGGCTCCCCGGCCCTCGACCTTCGTCACCTTCTCGGTCTCCCACGGCCTGTCGTTCCCGGGAGTCAGTTCGCATATATCGCTCTGACGGTAGATCGCCGCAGTTCGCGACTTCGAACGTGTCTTCCACTCGATGGTAGCGGTGGTGGCCGCGCGCTGACTTATGCGAGGGGAGCCCGGCTTACTGAACTCCTTGTCGAAGATGACGATGCGATTGTTGCCTGCGTCCGCAACGGCCACGTCACCCTTCGAGTTGATGGCGATGTCCGTCACGTTGCGCATCGCTCCATAGGCGCCGCCACTCTCTGTCCTAGCACGCTGGCTCTCGTTGTTGAGCGAAGCTCGGTTAGCAAAGATGTTGATGTTCCCGAAGTTGGTATCGCAGCCGTAGAGGTTGCCCTGCGCGTCGCCAGTAACAGACCGTGTGAGCCAGAACCCCCAGATGATGCCCTCGCGTGGCCCGCGTCGGGTGAGCTTGCCGGTAGCAGAATCGTAGTCGAATACCTCCAGCCGGCAGTTCCATCCGTTGGCCAGGTACACGCGCTTCAGCTTGCCGTCGAAGAAAGTGCCGCCCGGCTCGTTGCACTGTCCCACGTCCGTGTTTTCCCATCGCGGGTTGACGGCGACCTCCTCGGGTCTCTTCCCGTCTGCCAAAGCCCACTGGCGTTCCTGCTCCATCCTGGCCGCGCTCTTCTCCCCCGTCTCGTTGGCCAGCGTGAACAGGTGCTTTCCCGTGCGGTCGAACACCTGCAACCGGTGGTTCCACCGATCCGTCACGATCAGGTTGTCTCTGTCGTCCACCGTCACGTTGCTCGGCCCATTCAACTCGCCGTCGGCCTGTCCCTGCCGGCCGAAGGCGAACAGAAAGCCGCCGGAGGCATCGAACACCTGAATCCGGTGATTGCGGGTGTCGGCGACAATCACCCGCCCCTTCGAATCCACGGCTACGTCGAACGGCTCGTTGAACCGGCCGTCCCCGACGCCTGGCCCGCCACCGATTGTTCGCCGAAGCGACAGGTCGGGGCCGAAGACCAGGACGCGGTGGTTACCCGTATCGGCCACGTACAGGTTGTCCTTGGCGTCGAACGTAAGCCCCTGCGGGCCAGAGAGGGAGATCTCACCGGCAGCTTGCGAAGTGCCGGAAGCGAAAGCGGCGAGAATCGCGAACAGCAACATGGGGGTACCTCCGCACCTCTCAGCGACTGGCCTGTGGTTCGACGCCGATCAGCAGGCTTCCTCGGATGCCTGCACGAACGATTCAGGCGGCACAACTCGTCCTGCAAAGTAGGTAGGAGGCACACCATGAAACGAGTTCTCGTTGCGGCTGCAGTGCTCGCAGCGGCAGCCCTTTGGCTGTCCGCGATGCAGGACCAAGAGCAGGCACGCGAGTCGGCATGTCAGCACAACCACAACCAGGCCATCAAGGCCATGATCATGTACGCTAACGACAACGATGCCTTTCTCGCGATAGCCGATCAGGCCGGAATCGGCAATCCGGAATGGGGAACGCTTCCCGAGACCGGCCAAGGCACCACCTGGGTAGCCTCGATCATGCCTTACTCCAAGAGCCTGGATATCTTCTTCTGTCCCTCGGATCCGACGGCTGGTAAGCGCGAGGCGCTCGAGCGTGATCCTCGCACCGACGAGGCCCTTCCTGAGAAGGCCGGGAAGCACCTGCGCCTGTCGGCGACGCTTTACCGGACTAACCTGGGTTACAACCACGTGTGGCTGTGTCCAGAAGCGATGCTCGGGGACCGCAGGGTCGTGATGCCTACCACCCAAAGCAAAGTCGCCGCACCTGCGATGACCGTGCTGTTCATAGACACAGCGTGGTCTCGCGATGCGAGTGGCAAGCCGACGGGCGGTGGGCGTTATCTTGCCGACGCGCCGATTCGCCCGCACATCGGCGTTTTTTGGGGACCGCTACCAGCTAAGAAAGAGGGACTCGGCGGCTGGCTCTGCTACACGATGGGTGGCGGCGAGGAATCCAGCACCTACTGCCGTTCACACCCACAGGCGTACGGCTACTGCTATCCTTTCCACCCAGGCCAGACCTTTACGGTGTCCTATCTGGACGGTCATGTGCAGTCTCGGACTAGGCAGCAGCTGATGGCCGGAGTGTCAGCTGCGGACCAGAAGATCTCCAACGCCCAAGAATGCCACTGGGATACTGTCGAGTAGTCTGAGGGGTCGTAGAAGCCCACGATCTCGACTGCACGGCGTGCTGCCTACTTGGCTGGCAGCTCCACTCGCGCGTAAGCTCTAACCTCCACCGGTCCCAGCAGGCCGGATGGCTGGAGCGGCTCGTCCTTGCGCCACAGCTTCCACGAGCTGAACGTGCGCCTCCCCGTCGGACTCGGGCTGCCGTCCAAGAGCCACTGAGGCCACTCCACCAGCCTGCCGTCGGGGTGGCGCCGGCTGTCTTCGGGCAGGTTCTCATCGCCGATCATGCGGTTTACCCACAGGTTCGCCACCTTCACCTCGAGCGTGTTCTCGCCCGGCCTCGCCATGCCGGTCACGTCAACGCGATAGGGTGGTTTCCAGACTGTGCCGAGAAGCCTACCGTTGAGCCTAACCTCCGCGATTACCTCGACCCTCCCAAGCTCCAGCAGCAGCCGCTTGTCGGGTGCCAGCAGATCCTGTGGAATGGAGAAGGTCTTATAATACGTCGCCGCGCCCGAGTAGTAGCGTATCTCGGGATCATCGTGTATGCTCCAGGATATCAGCTTGTCGAACGTAACAGACTCTGGTGCACCGATGCCCGCTTCGAACCGCACCTCCCAAGGCCCTTCGAGCATCAGGGGCGCTGGCAAGTCACCTATCTCCACAATGTGCTTCCTACCGTCGGCAGTCCTCAGCACATACTTGCCAGGCTGCCAGACATCGGCTTCGATCTGCCCGCCTCGGACGCGTCTCAGCTCTATGCTGGCTGTGCCTGGACGTGCTTTCGGAATCGGCGTCTCTGCCGCCAACCTCGCGATCTCCGTCTCCGACAGCGCCCTGTCGAACATCTGAAGCTCACCTACGTCCCCTCGGAACGGGTCCACCGCTCGAGTGTGCTGCACCCCGACGCCCGGATGCACGGAATGCTTGCTGGTGAGTCCCGTGTGCACCAGTCTGCCGTTCAGATACAGACTCGGGCACGCGTCTCGATACACGATTACCACGTGCACCCAGCCGGAGATAGACTGACCATATACTAACACTGGTGCGAAGTAGTCGGCACTGTGTTCGTAAACGCACACGCCGTTCGTACCTACCGAGAAGCCTGCTCCGGCATGGCCATCGTCCGAATAAACCTCGTGGCCAGGGGGCGGGTAGAGCACCTCGTTGCGCACTACCCCGAGCCCTCCTGCACCGGAATCTGCCTCTTGTGGCAGTCCGGTGGGTGCATCGGGGCGCACCCAAGCAGCCATCGTGAAGTTGTTCGTGATGCGCGCGTTGTTATCGGTGTCCAGGCGAAGCCGAGGCTTCGGACGTGCATCCAGTACCACCTCGCCCTCCAGCGATACGCTGACGATGCGGTCTTGCTCGACTGGCTGCCCCGGCCGGAAGATCACGAATACGGATTCCGTCGCTTCCAGGTGTAGAGGCAAGTGCGTTAGCCCATTTCTCTGATCGTACACCGCCAGCTTCTCGATCTCGCCCGATCCCGGCCACCATAGCTCCGGTCGCATGCCCGACACGCGAAAGGTACAGACGGCATCCTCTGACTGCGCTGACTTGTTAGCGACGAAGTACACCTGCGTGTCGCCCAGTGCGCGATGGATGTACCGCAGGCTCGAGCGTCCGGATAGGGTGTGATAGCTGAAGTCCGCTGGCACACCCATGCGTTCGAGCACGCGCTCGGGTGCTATGCCCCACACGACCTTGCCCTTCCCGTAGCGCCGCTCCTTGACTTTCTGTCCGTCACAGTCTCCCCATATTTCGGCAGCGAGTCTCCGCACCTCGTCATCACACCCCGGATACCCCGAGAGGCTGGGGGATTCGAGCGGCGGCGCCCCCACGACGGTGGCTCCCGCTCTCACCAGATCACCTATCTTGGCGAGCAGCCGTGGGGTCATGGTGGGCACGTCCGGAAGGACCAGAAGCCGATAGCTCATGCCATCCGGCAGCACGAGGCACCCGTCACGTACCTGCATCCGCTCGATCACCACCTCCGGAGTGCATCCGTCGAAGTTGTATGGCGGACGCTCCGTGCCGTGCGGTCTCGGCACTACGAACCGCTGCGGGGAGCGCTCCGGCGCGAGATAGCAGATGTCGGCAACGAACAATCCCTGCTGAAGCAAGTACTGACACCTTGCCAGATATCGGTGCCATGCTGCCGATTGCTCCCACCACGTCTGTGTGCGTTCGTAGTGCAAACCCCAAGGCCCCATAGACATCCCCGGCTGCACGTCGAGCCATGGTTGGAGCGCGTAACGGTGAAACACGAAGCGATTGATACCCTCGCAGAACGCCCAATCACCGAGTGCTTTGATGGAAGCCGGATGATGCAACCACCTTTCGCCGTCCGTCGCCGTGAACGCCTCGGCGCCGAGGATGCGCTTGCCGTATACGTGTGCCGCTGAGGCCATCTGAGTACAGCTATACGATGTGAAGTTGTTAGGCCAAGACCAGAACTCCGCCATCGGCTCGTCCGCACGGCCCGCATAGGTCATATCATCACACGGATTACCGTCATATGCCTCTATGGAGAGTCGCATGCCGTGGTCGTTGGCCAGCTTCGCCATGTGACCCGCGTAGTTCTCGACGATCAGGTCCGAGATCGTCTGCCTGAGATCCCACAGGAAGCGCTCGGAGACCTCTAAGCTGTCTACTACTATGCCCGTCACCACGGGCAGGTATGGCAGCAGATCGTATCCGCGCAGACGCAGAAACTCCTCGCGAAAACGCGGCGTCCAGTTCTGCGATCCCACCTCCCAACTGTCGATGTGTGTGGAGACCAGTGTCTTGCCCGCCAGCGGGCCGACGTCGGCGATCAGCTTACCCATCAACGCACTGAAGTGCGTTTCCACTGCAACCTTGCTCATCTTGTCGCATTCCAAGCCCTGCGCAGCGGCAGGCGCGGGTAGGTTGATCGCTCCGGTAGTCGTGTGGCCAATGCGCAGAATCGTCCACTGACCCTCCGGCACGTCCCAGTCGAGGGTGCCATTCGGCCGCATGCGCGATGTGAGATCCAAGATCGCTTGCGACTCGACCACCTGCCCGGCAGGCAACTCCGGATAGGTGGACTGGGGAATCACCTCCTGTCTCACCAGTGCCGACTTGCCCGCGACCCCTTCGATCCGGTACTCACCAGGCGTGGGAAAAGCAAGGACCGCGATGTCCCGGTAGTAGTTGGCGAATCTCTGCGGCTCCGCCAATGCCGGGCCGAGCCTGGTGGGTCCCTGCACCGTGGTTTCGGTCCATACCACCTTCTGCATGGCGAGGTCCGGTGTTATCCACGGGCCGCCGCTCCCGGTCCAGCCGGCATCGTTGTTCATATTGACTTGCAGGCCGAGCCGGTCGGCCTCCGATACTACGTGCCGGAAGAGCTCGCGCCATGCGGGGCTGGCAAACACAACAGGCCCGGCAGGAGCGCCTTGATCCACTTCCATAATCAGCACACCGCCGATACCCACCCTGCGCATCGCTTCCAGATCCGCGGTGATTCCCTCGCGGGTGATGTTACCGTTTAGCCAGAACCAATACACCCATGGGCGCGCACTGGCGGGTGGACGCGCGAAGCCAGCCTCGAGATCTTGCACGTCCGCCGTCGGAACAGCCTGATAGGTGCAGGATAGAACGAACCAAGCGATCGCGATGAATGCACTCATCTGGGCTCCACCCCTTCTATCGCCTATGGGATTCTGGCGATCGTCTCGCCTTCCTCTTTGGCGAGACAAAGCCGTGAGGGCAGGATTGAGCAGTCATCCGCGAAGGTGGCCCAGGCCTCTGCAATCAGCGTAGCAGCTCTACTACCGATCCCTCGACCAATCCTGGCCACAGGGCACCAGACAACGAGATGCGCGATCGTAAGAGGGAGTTTGGGGCGGCGAACGGGGCTTGAACCCGCGACCCCCTGAGCCACAGTTCGACCGGAGGCCGTCCACGGAGTGCACCCGCGTGCCTCTGCGTACGGCTCGCGGCCCCTCCTAGTCCACCAAGTGCCCTAGGTTCCACTGAGCTCCACGCTCTTGGCTGTCAGTGTGGCTGTCAGCTGGCCACCGGCTCAAGCCGACGGCTACTCGGTGGTCGCAGGCCACTCGGCCTACATCTCGATCGCCTCGATGCACCGTACCGCTTCTAGCTGCCGCCGTGTTCCCGAAGCGTAGAATCAGTCCCAGCCTCCTGGTTCGAACCCTAGGTCCTCAAGGCGTTTGCGCGCGGCGTTCTTGACACTCGACAGGAACAACTCATCGTAGACGGGGTTGAGCACGAGATTCTCGACGCTGAGACGAAGCAAGCCCAGTTCCGCAAGCCGATAGAGACCGGATTGCACCTGGTCATCGTCAAGCAGTCTCTTGGCCATCTCCACGCCGCCATACGTCTCAAGCATCTGCATGAAGTAGGTCGCGTGATAGCCACGCTTCGCCGCGTCCACGTACGTGCGGAGCAAGTCGGCCCGAAAACGCTCCTCCAACGTCATTACTCCCACCCCAGAGCTGCAAGGCTCTGCTCGATCGCGCCGTCCAGGCTGAGCATCGCGCGTCCCTCGCCGACCTCCTGCCGGCAGATCAGACCGAGCACCTCGCCAGTCTCCCTGCCCATGGCGTTGCCGCTCTCGGGCAGGCCGCCGATGCGCGCGACCCTTTGGTAAGTCGTCAATCCGCGGTATCGTACCGCCTGGATGAGTTCGGCGTAGACGAGATGAAACGCGGTCGTACCCCTATACTTGCTCAAGTAGAATCGCCTCCGCCGTACGGGATTCGACGCTGACCCATTGGGCACCCTCTTCGCGACGAAGCAGCCGGCACGGGATCCTAGCCGCCGCGAACACCGTTCTGCTCGCGCTCTGTTGTTGCCGCGGCAGTATGGGCGTCACCAGTCTTCCCGCAAAGGGCGTTGGCGATCGACGGTTCTTGTCGACCTTCTCGGCTAGCGGCAGCACTCGAGTCGTGTCCAATACAAAGGACCGGAGCATGCAGGAACCGTAGCGACTAGAACCGAACCTTTCTAACCATGAGCGGCTTGCCGTTGGCTGCACACACACCTGGCCCGGGTGGCAATTGGCATGATCTAGTCGAGCACCTGTCCGCAGTCGCCGCGAACGCAAAGGGGATTGGGGACAAGTTCGGAGCGGGCCCATTCTGTGAGTTGCTTGGATGGCTACACGATATCGGAAAGAGCAGCCCTGCATTTCAGCAGTACATTCGGCAGTGCGCCATGGGTTACGCACCAGCCAAGAAGGCGCCCCACGCGCCAATTGCTGCCTGGATAGCGAGGAGCTGCAGCCCAGCCGTGTTTCCACTTCTTGGCCACCACGCGGGGCTTCATGATAGAAGTGAGGTCGTCCAGGCTCTACAGCGCGACTACTCCGAGTCGGCATCCCACGCCCTAAACATCCTCGCTGAGCTCGGAGTCGAGCCGGCCTTCACGCGCGAAATGCTCCCCGCCAACGACCCGCTTGAGATGGAGTTCCTTATCCGCATGGCGTTCTCTGCGCTGGTCGATGCGGACTTCCTGGACACCGAAGCACACTTTGATCCCAGTGCTACTGCGCACCGAGCCGCGCTAAAGCCGTTCTCCGACTATCTCGACGAACTCGACCGACACCTCACGCACCTGCGGATCTCAGCTGCAGGTTCTCCGGTCAACACCATGCGCTGCGAGATACTCGACCACTGCTGTCGCGCGGCGGAGCGGAGCCCCGGGCTCTTTAGGCTAACGGTACCGACAGGCGGAGGCAAGACTCTGTCAAGTGTCGCCTTCGCGCTCCGGCACGCCGTTCGACACAGGTTAGACCGAGTCATCGTGGCGATCCCTTACACCAGCATTATCGAACAGACCGCAGAGGTATACGCAGGCATCTTTGGTCGTGAACACGTCTTGGAGCATCACTCCGCGACAGCGGAATTCGATGCAGCCGACGAGGGACAGGAAGAGCGTGAGCTGCGCCGTCGGCTTGCAGCAGAGAACTGGGATGTGCCCCTAGTTGTAACGACCAATGTCCAGCTCTTCGAGAGCCTCTTCGCGAACCGCCCATCAAAGTGCAGGAAGCTCCATAACATCGCCCGAAGCGTGATTATCCTTGACGAAGTGCAGGTGCTGCCCGTAACGCTCACCAAAGCTGTGGTCGCAATGCTCCATCAACTGGTGTCACAGGCAGGTTGCACCGTGGTGCTGTGTACGGCGACGCAACCGGCCTTCGAGGCCCTTCAGCTGCCAACGCTAGAGACCGCAACTGACATCGTCCCGCATCCGGAGCGATACTACGCCCAACTCCGCCGCGTGGAGTTCGAGCGGCCAACCCAAGCGGTCGAACCCGCCGAGGTCGCCGACGCTCTTCGGGACCTTGAGCAGGTCCTATGCATCGTAAACGGCAGAAGGGACGCACTGACCGTAGTCGCTGAACTCGGCGAGGACCCCAACGCGTTCCACCTCTCCACGCTCATGTGTCCGCTCCACCGACGAGCGGTACTTGCCGAAGTGCGCAGTCGGCTTAGCCAGGGCCTGTCGTGCCGTCTGGTGTCAACCCAAGTTGTCGAGGCCGGCGTTGACCTCGATTTCCCCGTCGTATACCGCGCCATCGCGCCACTCGACCGAATCGGACAGGCGGCAGGACGCTGCAATCGAGAGGGGACACTCAGCTCGCCCGGCAGGTGTGTCATCTTCGATCTTGCCGGTGGAACCAGCCTGCGAGGCGAGTACACTACCGGTACCGACTTGGCGCGTACGATCCTCACGGAAGATCCGTCAGCCCTGCACAATCCAGACACGTTTCAGCGGTACTTCGCAGACCTGTACGCCAACTGCGATACGGATGCGCAGGGCATCCATGCCCTGCGCACTGATGGCGGCTCGGGTCCCCGGTTTCGAGAGGTCGCTGATAGATTCCGGCTCATACCTGAGGCGACGAAGGCTGTTGTGGTCCGGTATGCAGATCAGGTTGACGATCTACTGGTAGAGGCGCGTCGAATCGGATCGATTACCCGCGATGTGGCCCGTCGGCTTCATCCCCACTCTGTCGCAATCTACCAGCACGACTTGCAGAGGCACCTTCGGGACGGAACCGTAACGGAGCCGGTACCTGGGCTCCTGGTATGGGAAGGGGCCTACGACCAGAGAACTGGGATCGGCGGAACCAGCATTGCCGATCCTGCCGACCTTGTAGTCTGAATGGAAGGAGGAAAGGTGCTCAACCACTGCCTATCAGTTCAGGTCTCATCCGACTTCGCGTGCTTCACTCGGCCCGAATTCAAGGTGGAGCGCGTTACCTACCCGGTCATGACGCCATCTGCCGCACGAGGGGTCCTCGAGGCGGTGTTCTGGCACCCTCAGTTCACCTGGAGGGTGCTCGAGATCCATGTGCTGAAACCGATTCGCTACGTCTCCATTCTCCGGAATGAAGTCAACTCCAAAGCGGCTCTCGGCGAGGGTAAGAGCTTCTATGCGGATCTCGTCGAGAATCGCGCGCAGCGGCACTCGGTCGTTCTTCGCGACGTGGCGTACCGGATCTACGCCGAGCCCGTCGTCAACCCAGGTGTCGCAGATGACGTGGCTAAGTTCCGCGACCAGTTTCGGCGGCGTGTGCAACGCGGCCAGTGCTTTCACCGTCCTGCCCTCGGCTGTCGCGAGTTCGCAGCCGAGTTCGGCCCGGCCGATGACACCAAACCTATCGATCACACGGAGGACCTCGGGTGGATGCTCTTAGACCTCGACTACGGAAGCGGGAAGCCGCCGTTTACGCCGTTGTTCTTTGAGGCGAGGCTCGACCGAGGCGTACTGAGCGTGCCCCGGAACGGAGGTGCGGAGTGATCCTCAAACGACTGGTCGAGTTCTGGGAACGCGGTGCCCTATCGCTGCCCCCGGGCTACCAGAACGCGCTGATCAGCAAGATGATCCGTCTCAACGCTGACGGGACCCTTAGAGATGTGATCACCCTCTCAGGTGACAAGAGGGGTCAGCGCGAAGGCAAGGTCATGTCAGTACCACGCGTGGTCCGTTCCTCGTCGACAAGACCAAACCTGATCGCTGACAACCCAGAGTACGTCCTGGGCATCCCAAAGGACCAGAACGAGAAAGCCCGGCGTCGCGCCCAAGAGCGCCACCAAGCATACGTCGACTTGGTCAAAAGGTGTGCACACGCAACGGGCATCCCCGAGGTGGAAGCGCTGTGGCGGTGGCTCTGCGCGAAGGAAACGGCGATTGGCGATGCTCGTGCCAATGTGCAGCCTGGTGATGAGCTGAACTTCGAGGTCGGCGGTACCGTGCTCACCGATCTCGGTGACGTCCAGCGGTTCTGGGCAGGTCCGGCAGCAGCCGCGCAGGGCACCCAGCGCTGCCTCGTGACGGGCGAACTGATGCCTGTAGAGGACCGCATGCCCGTCAAGCTGAAGGGCATCCCAGGGGGCCAGTCTTCTGGTTCCGCACTTGTGGCAGTGAACGCTCCGGCTTTCGAGTCGTACGGACTTAAAGCCGCACTCAACTCCCCCATCAGCAAGCGCGCCGGTGAGGCTTTCGCGAACGCAATCAACTTCATGGTGGGCGAGCGCAAGCACCACCTGCGACTCGGCTCGAAAAGCGTGTACCTGTTCTGGACGCGAGAAGAAACAGCCTTTGACGTGATGTCCTTCCTTGATGCTCCAGACCCTCAACTCGTTCGAGACATGCTGAAGTCACCTGTTTCGGGCTCAAACAGCGATGCTGCGGAAGCACAGGACTTTTACGCCCTCTGCCTCTCCGGAAATAGCGGTCGTACCGCGATCCGCGACTACTTGGAGACGACGATCCCGGCTGTCAAGAACTCACTCACTGTTTGGTTCCGCACGCATCAGATCCGGGATTGGGGGACGGGCGAACTGCGGCAATTCGGCATCTACCAACTCGCTGCCTCTCTCTACCTCGATCCGAACAAAAACATCGTGCCATCCATACCTGCGGCACTCCTGCGATCGGCCCTCACAGGTGCCCCGATACCCAGCTCTCTGCTGATGCAGGCACTCAGGCGCAACATCGCCACACAAGGCCCGTTCTACATGCTGCAGGGCCGGAAGGTCATCTCGCTTGCCCGCCTATCGCTTATCAAAGCCGTCTACCTATCGCACAGACCACAAGAGGAGGTCAACACCTTGCAGTCCCTCGAACACAACAACACCGATCCTGGCTATCTCTGCGGCCGCCTGTTGGCGATCCTGGAGTCCGCCCAACGGGCTGCGAGCCCCGGAATCAAGGCGACACTCGTGGACCGCTACTATGGCTCGGCCTCGTCCACTCCGGCTTCCGTGTTCGGCAACCTGTTGCGAATGACGCAACCTCACCTGGCCAAGCTACGAAAGACGCGCGAGCCGGTCTTCCATGCTCTTGAGCGGCGGATTGTCGAAACAATGGAGCCGCTTCGAGGCTTCCCACCCACTCTTACGCTCCAGCAGCAAGCGCTGTTCTCGTTGGGCTTCTACCACCAGAAGGCGCACGACCGCGCAGAGGCCCGAGCGCGCAAGGAGTTGCAAGATCTCGCTGACGACGCCACCACCGATAAGGAGGATTAGAAAATGTTCAACCTACAAGAGATCACTGACCCCGGGAAGCGCTACGACTTCCTACTCCTGTTCGATGTCACCGACGGCAATCCGAATGGTGACCCCGACGCTGGCAACCTCCCGCGCGTGGACCCCGAGACCATGCAGGGCATCGTGACCGACGTATGCCTTAAGCGCAAGATACGCAACTTCGTGGAGCTTCACTTCGGTGCCGATGCAGAGCTCAAGGTGTACGTCCGCGACAGCGGCGTAGCGCTCAACGAGAAGCACGAGCGTGCCTACAAGTCGCTGAGCCTGACGTCCACAGGCAGCAAACAAAGCCGGGCCGACGCCAATAGGGCGCGCGACTGGATGTGCGCGAACTACTACGACATCCGCATGTTCGGGGCTGTCATGACCACCGGCGTTAACTGCGGTCAGGTCCGCGGCCCCGTGCAGCTGACCTTCGCTCGCTCGGTCGATCCCGTTGCACCGCAGGATGTATCCATCACCCGCGTTGCTGTCACCCGCAAGGAAGACGCTGACGTTGCAGTCTCTGACGCGGGCGAGACCCGTGGTGGTAAAGAGACCGAGATGGGGCGCAAGGCCTTGGTGCCATACGGCCTCTACCTTGGTAAGGGCTTCTACTCACCTGCCCTCGCTGCTCAAACCGGCGTATCTCGGGAGGACCTAGAGCTGTTCTGGCGGGCCCTCGTCGGGATGTTCGAGCACGACCGGTCGGCCGCTCGGGGCTACATGGAGATGCACGGCATATACGTGTTCCGACACGACAACCCGCTGGGGAATGCGCCCTCCGGCCCGCTGTTCTCGCGACTCCGCGTTCAGCGTAGACCAGAGGTGCAGGTTGCTCGGCGGTTCGACGACTACGTCATAGATATCGTGGAGGCCAACATGCCAGAGGGTGTCACCTTGGTGAAGCTGCTGGGATGACGGACGTTATGCGCGGGTGGCAGGAGGACGAGGTCGTGCTAGTTAGCGCCATTGAGCACTACTCCTACTGCCCGCGCCAGTATGCCCTTATCCACATTGAGAGCACCTTCGATGAAAACCTATTCACCCTCCGAGGGCGGTTCACGCATGAGCGGGTAGACGATCCACATGCCCGGTATGAGCACGATGTCCGGGTGGAGCGTGCCGTGCCGATATGGTCCGACCAGTACGGCCTGATAGGGAAGGCGGACGTTGTCGAATTCGATGGAGATGGTGTCCCCTTCCCTGTCGAATATAAGAGTGGGCGCCCGCGGGGTCACATCCACGAGTTCGCGCAGCTGTGTGCGCAATCCCTGTGTCTCGAGGAGATGCTAGGCGTTGCCGTTCCAAGGGGAGCTGTTTACTATGCAGCGACGCGACGACGGGTGGAACGTGATCTGGACCAGCAACTGCGCCGTGCCACTCTGAAGATCGTTGAGGCAATCCGTGTTGCTCAGAGGACCCTCGAAGTCCCTCCCGCAGTCTACGACCCCCGCTGCCGCAACTGCTCCCTGCAAGACGCGTGCCTGCCTGAGTTGATTGGAACAACCATCCGGTTCGACGATCTCTTCCTGCCGCGTGCTGAAAGGGAACTGCCGTGATCAAGCAGTATCTCAACACTTTGTTCATAATGACGGAAGGGGCCTACGCAAGCCTCGAAGGAGACACGGTCAAGGTGGAGTGCGAAGGGCAGAAGCTGATTCAGACCCCACTGCACCATCTCGGCACCATATGCACATTGGGCAGAGTCACCCTTTCTCAGCCGCTGATGATACGCTGTGCCGAGGATGGTCGGACTGTAGTAATGATGGATCGACACGGTCGGTTCAAAGCACGCGTGTCGGGCCCGACTACCGGTAATATCCTCCTACGTATGGCGCAACTGGGCTTTCACGATGACGCAGAGCGTGCGCTCTGCTACGCCAAGTGCGTCGTCGCTGGCAAACTGCAGAACGCTCGCCAAGTGCTGCTCCGAGCAGCGCGTGAAGATCATCGCGGGGGCAGAGACGCTCTGGTGGCTGCCGCGTAGGAACACGCAGACCTGATCCAGGACCTGCGCGCCGCCCAAACGCTCGACCAAGTACGTGGTTGCGAAGGTGCGGCTGCCCATGCGTACTTCGCGACCTTTGATTCCATGATCCTCGCACAGCGGACGGATTTCCGCTTCACCGCGCGCTCCCGAAGGCCCCCGCGCGATCGTGCGAACGCCCTGCTTTCCTTCCTGTATAGCATGTGGACCAACGACTGCGTGTCTGCGCTGGAAGGCGTCGGACTCGACCCGCAGCTAGGTATTCTCCATTCGGTCCGCCCTGGTAGGCCGGGGCTGGCACTGGACCTCGTCGAGGAGTTCCGACACATTATCCTGGACCGACTCTGCTTGACGCTGATCAACCGCAAGCAAGTCACCGCTGCCCACTTCGATGTACGGCCCGGTGAGAGCGTGATGCTGAATGAAGAGGGAAGGCGTCTGGTGCTCGTCGCCTACCAGAAGCGGAAACAGGAGGAAACCTCGCATCCACTGCTCAAGCAGAAGGTCCCCATTGGCTTGTTGCCCCACATACAGGCGCGTGTCATGGCTCGCTTATTCCGCGGCGACATCGACCACTACGCGCCGTTCGTGCCGAGATGAGCCACCAATGAGGCGGACACACGATATCCTGGTTTCATACGATGTGGATACTACATCTGCTGCTGGTCGGCGTCGGTTACGCAGGGTCGCAAAGGTATGCACGGCATTCGGTCAGCGCGTTCAGTACTCGGTCTTCGAGTGCTGTGTATCCGACATGGATCTCGAGAAGTTGCGCCGCAAACTGTTAGACGTGCTGGAGTCAGCCGAGGACAGCTTGCGCATCTATCGCCTGCGGCAGCCGCGTGAGGAGCACCTTGAGGTCTACGGCAGGGACAGATGGATTGACTTCGAGGGCCCGCTGGTCGTGTAGCGCGAACCCCCGGTGGTGAGCCCGTGAACCAGAGGTTCGCGCTTGGCTCTAGGTCCACTCGGTTCGCTTCAGTGCGCACCGGGAGCAAACATCTTGCAGAGCCGGAGCCCGTGTGCGATGCGGCTGCGCAAGCCAATTGTAGGGTACAAACCGGCTGTAGCACCCGGCCCATAGGTCGGGTGAGGATTGAAACTTATGGGCACCCACCAGACCACCCTGGAACAGTCGTGTAGCACCCGGCCCATAGGTCGGGTGAGGATTGAAACCTCTAAGGCAGACAACTGTCCGCTTGCTTGCTTAACGTAGCACCCGGCCCATAGGTCGGGTGAGGATTGAAACCCGGTAGAGCATGCGTGTCAATCCGATCCCATCTGTAGCACCCGGCCCATAGGTCGGGTGAGGATTGAAACGGCAGGTGGAAGTGTTGGATCGGCACTCACATCATCGTAGCACCCGGCCCATAGGTCGGGTGAGGATTGAAACATCATCAGGCATGATGGTGAGCATCGGGTCCTGCGAGTAGCACCCGGCCCATAGGTCGGGTGAGGATTGAAACAACGCCTCGGACATGCGCGACTGGCCGTATAGATACCTCGCAGGTAGCACCCGGCCCATAGGTCGGGTGAGGATTGAAACACCAGTCCGATTGGCGACGGGAAGGCGTTGTGTGCTAGTAGCACCCGGCCCATAGGTCGGGTGAGGATTGAAACGCAGGGGGGGTGTACCATAGGTGGTAACTGTTGCCGTAGCACCCGGCCCATAGGTCGGGTGAGGATTGAAACAGACACCCCCGAGCTTTCCCGCTGTGGAGGTACGGGTAGCACCCGGCCCATAGGTCGGGTGAGGATTGAAACCGAATCGGAACCGTACGCTCGGTCACGGCGAGCGTGTAGCACCCGGCCCATAGGTCGGGTGAGGATTGAAACGGGTCCCAGGCGTCGTACACCAGGCCCTCGGCTGCGGTAGCACCCGGCCCATAGGTCGGGTGAGGATTGAAACACGGCGACCTCGAGGGTCACTCCCTCGTCGGGCGCGTAGCACCCGGCCCATAGGTCGGGTGAGGATTGAAACACCATCTGCGGCTTGAGGCTCGGAGTCACGCGAACCCGTAGCACCCGGCCCATAGGTCGGGTGAGGATTGAAACAACATCACACTCGTCGACAAGTCCGGTGGAAATCCGGTAGCACCCGGCCCATAGGTCGGGTGAGGATTGAAACAGCAGCATCGGGTCGGCATCGATCACGTCGTGCCGGGTAGCACCCGGCCCATAGGTCGGGTGAGGATTGAAACGGCGCGCCACACGTTGTCTGCGTCGCAGAACGTGATGTAGCACCCGGCCCATAGGTCGGGTGAGGATTGAAACTGGGCGTCATCTTGATACACCTCGCCCGTCAGCGCGTAGCACCCGGCCCATAGGTCGGGTGAGGATTGAAACAGGCGCACTTCCACGCCAGGTGCCGCCCCGGCCTGGGTAGCACCCGGCCCATAGGTCGGGTGAGGATTGAAACCGACCAAAGTTTAGATAACTTTTCTGACCAAGGGTCGTAGCACCCGGCCCATAGGTCGGGTGAGGATTGAAACTGGACAACGGTGTGCACAGAATAGTGGCGGTCGGGTGTAGCACCCGGCCCATAGGTCGGGTGAGGATTGAAACCGGACCACCGTCACCCGTCATCACCGGGTAGTGGCGAGTAGCACCCGGCCCATAGGTCGGGTGAGGATTGAAACCCACAGCCAACACATATCCCAGCATCCACTCTCGTAGCACCCGGCCCATAGGTCGGGTGAGGATTGAAACTTTAGGGCCTGCGAGAAGTATGTTATGGAGCACCCAGGTAGCACCCGGCCCATAGGTCGGGTGAGGATTGAAACGAGGCGTGGCTCGGCCCGGCTAGGCGCGGCGGGGCGTGGCTCGGGTAGCACCCGGCCCATAGGTCGGGTGAGGATTGAAACATATATCCAGCAGTCACTACTCGCATCACCGCACGCGTAGCACCCGGCCCATAGGTCGGGTGAGGATTGAAACTGCAGCCGCCAGGCGGTTGAGCAAGTTTCTTACGTAGCACCCGGCCCATAGGTCGGGTGAGGATTGAAACACGTCCTTGGCCACACCCTCTGGGCTCTCTGGGAGTAGCACCCGGCCCATAGGTCGGGTGAGGATTGAAACAACGTGCTAATGGGTGGTATCCCTCAAGAAGGCGAGTAGCACCCGGCCCATAGGTCGGGTGAGGATTGAAACTAGAGAACGAAGTGAAGCGGCTAATTGAGGTAGTTGAGTAGCACCCGGCCCATAGGTCGGGTGAGGATTGAAACTCCGCATGATGCCGCCAGGTCGATGGCATACATCAGGTAGCACCCGGCCCATAGGTCGGGTGAGGATTGAAACTCGCTTCCGCCTCGCTCGCGAAAGATGCTCTACCGGTAGCACCCGGCCCATAGGTCGGGTGAGGATTGAAACGAGGGCCCCGTTGTGTATCTCAGCGCGCAGGATCCCAAGTAGCACCCGGCCCATAGGTCGGGTGAGGATTGAAACTCAACGACCTGACGAATGCGATTATTTGGAAACGTAGCACCCGGCCCATAGGTCGGGTGAGGATTGAAACCTCTTGAGCCAGTCCTTCGAGACGGGCTCTATTCCTTGTAGCACCCGGCCCATAGGTCGGGTGAGGATTGAAACTGACGCCGGCGGTCGCATCTACGTGATATATGCAGGTAGCACCCGGCCCATAGGTCGGGTGAGGATTGAAACCACGTACTAGTCTTCATCATTCTCACCTGCTTCTAAGTAGCACCCGGCCCATAGGTCGGGTGAGGATTGAAACACATGGGCACAAGTGACCCATTCCGCCAACGACAAGGTAGCACCCGGCCCATAGGTCGGGTGAGGATTGAAACGGCTTGCCGACTGCGATGAAAGCCGCACTCCGCCAAGGTAGCACCCGGCCCATAGGTCGGGTGAGGATTGAAACTGTTCGTGCAATCTAGTCCTGCTAAGTGGCGTACCAGGTAGCACCCGGCCCATAGGTCGGGTGAGGATTGAAACAGTAAGGTCGTGGCGATCCTGGTGCCACTGGTAAGCGTAGCACCCGGCCCATAGGTCGGGTGAGGATTGAAACACCACCTGAGTCTCGGGGGGAAATCCGAACCCGCCCGGTAGCACCCGGCCCATAGGTCGGGT